>JAEHHB010000198.1 GCA_019248165.1 Candidatus Shapirobacteria bacterium S2_F12 | reverse complement strand
TGATTTTATCGACTGCGCTAGGGACTGGTTAAATAGGCAAAACCCATTTCTTTTTACATTAAGAAAAGTTGATAGTTTTTCAAAATCTTCTACGGTTTTTTAGCTCACCGACATTTTTTAGATAGGGGACATACGACACCATCACATTCATAGTCTTTCTTTCTCGACCAATTTCTCTGGCTGCATATAAAAAGGGTAAATTTTCAA
>JAEHHB010000197.1 GCA_019248165.1 Candidatus Shapirobacteria bacterium S2_F12 | reverse complement strand
TTAAATGTATTTATATTTATATAAAAATAGATAAATATATAAATATAAATACATTTAACATTGTTTATCCTTAGTTAAATGTATTTATATTTATATATTTAACTAAGGATAAACAATGTTAAATGTATTTATATTTATATAAAAATAGATAAATATATAAATATAAATACATTTAACATTGTTTATCCTTAGTTAAATGTATTTATATTTATATATTTA
>JAEHHB010000196.1 GCA_019248165.1 Candidatus Shapirobacteria bacterium S2_F12 | reverse complement strand
GTCCCGCCACCAAACGTTTCGGCGAGAAGCAGGCCATTATCGCCGGCATGGCGGCCGACGCGCTGGGCTACGTCTTGCTGGCGTTCGCGACGCGAGGCTGGATGGCCTTCCCCATTATTCACTGGTCCCGCCACCAAACGTTTCGGCGAGAAGCAGGCCATTATCGCCGGCATGGCGGCCGACGCGCTGGGCTACGTCTTGCTGGCGTTCGCGACGCGAGGCTGG
>JAEHHB010000195.1 GCA_019248165.1 Candidatus Shapirobacteria bacterium S2_F12 | reverse complement strand
TTCTGCTATTGATTTCTCATATGAATTAAAATTATTATTATATATTCCTGTATTTAATGTTCCAACTAGCATATCAATGAAATCTTTATCCCATATATATGCTGCATAATCTTCTGCTATTGATTTCTCATATGAATTAAAATTATTATTATATATTCCTGTATTTAATAATAATTTTAATTCATATGAGAAATCAATAGCAGAAGATTATGCAGCATATAAATATGAA
>JAEHHB010000194.1 GCA_019248165.1 Candidatus Shapirobacteria bacterium S2_F12 | reverse complement strand
GAGACTTTGGAGGTAAATGTGGTTAGTGGGCCGACTCCAACAAATGAGCCAACTGCGACTCCAACTAATAAACCTACGGCTACACCAACAAATGAGCCAACCGCGACTCCAACTAATAAACCTACGGCTACTCCAACAAATGAGCCAACTGCGACTCCAACTAATAAACCTACGGCTACACCAACAAATGAGCCAACTGCGACTCCAACTGACACTCTTAGCCCCACCCC
>JAEHHB010000193.1 GCA_019248165.1 Candidatus Shapirobacteria bacterium S2_F12 | reverse complement strand
CTCGATAGGCCGTCTCCTAGTTCATATTTTAAGTGGTACATTCGACCAATTTCTAACGCCTCCTTAACTGCCCTATAATTATCACTCCCAAATTCTAATTTTTCAATACCAAACTCTTTCAAAAAATCATCGACGACCACTTTACTAGAGTTTGCTTCTTTATTCATTGCCACAAAAATAATAGAGGTAACATTTCATCTACAAAATATACCCCGTCACTCAACCTGTCTACT
>JAEHHB010000192.1 GCA_019248165.1 Candidatus Shapirobacteria bacterium S2_F12 | reverse complement strand
TCTGAAGAAGACTATGATTATGGTGCTATATGTTCTCGAGAAGATGAAAATGAAATAAAAATACTAAAAATGTATCAATATTACCGTGATAGTCTTACATCAGACTCTAATATATTGATTGTTGATTTATCTTTACATCAACAGGCAGCCTATCGATTAATTAAAAATAATGAAAAAGTGTTTGAGAAATTTTATAAACACGTAATTGTTGACGAATATCAAGATACAAACCCAATA
>JAEHHB010000191.1 GCA_019248165.1 Candidatus Shapirobacteria bacterium S2_F12 | reverse complement strand
CACGACGACCCCAACCCTGAGGGACGATAATACCGTCATAGTTCTTCAAAGATTTACTATCAAAAGTGTTTGAATCTATTGCGTCGATTTCAGTTTTAGACGCACTTAAACACGGGGCAATAAATTGTGATGTAAAAATTGAAATCGACGCAATAGATTCAAACACTTTTGATAGTAAATCTTTGAAGAACTATGACGGTATTATCGTC
>JAEHHB010000190.1 GCA_019248165.1 Candidatus Shapirobacteria bacterium S2_F12 | reverse complement strand
AAATAGGGGATTTTTTCTTCCCGAGCGATTTTGATGGCCTGAACAATTCCATCAACTCCACGACGACCCCAACCCTGAGGGACGATAATACCGTCATAGTTCTTCAAACACTTTTGATAGTAAATCTTTGAAGAACTATGACGATAATACCGTCATAGTTCTTCAAAGATTTACTATCAAAAGTGTTTGAATCTATTGCGTCGATTTCAATTTTTACATCACAATTTATTGCCCCGTGTT
>JAEHHB010000189.1 GCA_019248165.1 Candidatus Shapirobacteria bacterium S2_F12 | reverse complement strand
GCTGCGTTTCCGAGCGGTGGTTGTAGGGGTTTGGGTTTTTTTGGTTTATTAAAATAAAAAAAGACTATCCATATAATATATATTAATATATATAAAAAAAGGACACATATGTCTTTTTTTTATATATATTAATATATATAAAAAAAAGGACATATGTGTCCTTTTTTCAAAAAACATCAATAAATAAATATTTTAATCAAAAATACAGATGTTCGATTTCATGGCATACTCATTAAAAAA
>JAEHHB010000019.1 GCA_019248165.1 Candidatus Shapirobacteria bacterium S2_F12 | reverse complement strand
ATTTTAAATTGGGATACAAAATTAGCTGATTATGCTCAAAATAGGGCAGTATATTTAAGCTCAATAAAAAATGTTGATGAGCATAAGGGGTTTAGTGATTTTCTAAACAATGAAAATGGTTTTGATAAATTAGGATTTACGGCCTTGGGAGAAAATATTAGTTATGGATATAAACTAAATGGAGTCCATACAATTGAATGGATGTATGCTGGAGACAAACCTCATAACGACAACCAGTTGGATAATAAGTGGAATTATGTGGGAATTGGAGTTGACGGCCTGGCTACTTGTTTAATCTTTGGAACAGGAAAATTTTAGTAAATATGTTAGGATAGTCTATATGACAAAAACACAAGAAAATCTTCTAAAAGCATTTGCCGGCGAGAGTCAGGCAAGGAATAGATACACTATTTTTGCCAAAATGGCTCGAAAGCAAAATTTAGAATGGATTGCGCGAGTATTTGAAGAAACCGCTGATCAAGAGAGGGCTCATGCCGAGGAAGAATATGAAATGATTACCGAACCAGTTATTGTTACTGACAGTTTAGAAATTAAACCTTTTTCAAAAAGTACAATTGAGAATTTAAAATATGCAGCTGAGGGTGAACACCATGAGTGGACCGAAATGTATCCCTCATTTGAAGAACAAGCGAAAATTGATGGAGATAAAGAAGCCGAAAGATTGTTTCGTGAAGTTAAAGAGGTTGAGGAAAAACATGAAGAGAGGTATTTAATTTTGGCTAAACATATGGACGCGGATACTTTGTACAACCAAGAAAAAGAGCTGGAATGGAAGTGTCTGAATTGTGGCTATGTACACATTGGCAAGACTCCCCCGACCACCTGTCCAGTGTGCAAAAAACCATTTACTTGGTATATGGCTTTGGGTTTGATTCGATAACCCTCCTTCGTCCCGATAAATCGGGACTTCGGAAGGGCGAGAGTATAATATTTCTTAGGTTTTCGTAGTTTAATGGATTAGAATGCTCCCCTCCGAAGGGAGTGATATGGGTTCGACTCCCATCGAGAACACATGATAATTAAACCCTCTTCCGATAAATCGGGATCTCCCTTAAAAAGGGCGACTTTAAAAAAAATAAAAAAAATTGTTTTGGTGGGGGGGTGTTTTGATATCCTCCACTTGGGACATATAACTTTTTTGAAAAAAGCCAGAAAATTAGGAGAAAAGCTGATGGTTTTGTTGGAATCGGACCAAAATATCCAAAAAAATAAAGGTAACAATCGACCGATTAATAATCAAGAAAATAGAGCAAAAATCCTTGAGAGTCTAAGAATGGTTGATCAAGTTGTTAAATTGCCAGAAATGAAAACTGATCAAGATTATTTAAAAATAATTAAAAAAATCAAACCAACAATAATTGCTGTAACCCAAAATGACCACAATTTGATCAACAAAGAAAATCAAGCAAAACTTGTAGGGGCAAAATTAGTTGAAGTAACAGAACTGATTCCCCACCAGTCAACTAGTCGAATTATTGAAATAATTACTGAAAATCCTCTGGATTAATCGAAGGAATTTTGCTTTGAATATCCTGCATAAATTGACTGTAATCAACGAATTCAATATCTTTTGGTGGTTGGAAGTCCGATTCGGATACCACGGTTGGAGTACAGTTATATTGATATTCTTGATCTAAATCAAGATTACCTGATTGCGAATCTGGAGAGTTTGACGGAGATTCAGTCTCATCGGTATCTTCCTCTATTGCATCTAGCTTCATTTTCATCGCGACATTTGGACTATCTTTGTTGGTATTTTCTTGCCAAGTGTAAAAATAAGTACCGTCACTAACCGTATGGCCAATATAATCGAAACCGTCTTGTTTAATATTAGTATCTTGTTTAAATTTTTTGCCAGAGATAATAATAGTCCCCTTTGATTCAGTCCCGTCAATATTACTTGACCAAGTACATTTTTGAGGAATATTTTTGGCAATTAAATCACGAAGAGAAAAAGATGAGTTAGCTGATTCTTCTTGGGGTTCACTTGGAGTGGTGGTGGCACTGTTGTTATTTTGTTTAACTCCACAAGCTGATAAAAACAAACTACTTAAAAGAACTAAACAAAGACTAAGGGTTTTTTTCATATATATATTAACTGATAACTTTTAGCTTATTTTAACATTTTTGGATATAATCAGACAGTAAATGATAAACGAAGCAATCAAAATTAAAGACAATTTGTATTACGACGAGAGATCGGCGGGAGGAATTGTTTATAAGGTAGACAATGGCAAGGTGTGGTGGTTACTGATTAGAACTATTTCTGGCTACAAATCGGGAAAAAAGAAAAATCCGAAACCAGTTTATAAGTTTCCCAAAGGTCATCTGAAAGACAATGAATTTTTGAAACAAGCAGCCTTGAGAGAAGTGGAAGAAGAAGGCAGAATTAAGGCCACTATTATAACTAAAGTAGGATCAAATAATTATATTTTGTGGGACGCTGAAAATAGAAAAAAAATTATCAAAAAAGTAACTTTCTTTTTGATGGAATATGATGCTCCAAGTAATCTGAAGTATTATGATAGTGAAATGGTAATTGAAAGGGATTGGTACTCTTATGAAGAAGCTTGTGAAAAACTGGCATATGATAGTGAAAAGGTACTTTTGAAGAAAGCGAAAAATAAGCTTGAAAGTCTGTTAAAATAGCAGACGTTTATAGTACTTTTAAAAAATCTGGAGAAGTCGTTCCCACCAAAAGCTTCGCATTTAGACGGGCAGGTAGTGGTTTATTTCTCAACTATATGGAGGAGTCGCCTAGTGGTTTATGGCGCACGCCTGGAAAGCGTGTGTTCGAAAGGACTCGTGGGTTCGAATCCCACCTCCTCCGCTCAATGAGAATGAGGGGTTTTTAAAGTATTCTTTTTGTCTTAAATACGGTGCTAATTTTGGTGTTCCAGAAGTTAATTCTGTATAGTTAGGCATATGGTCGAAAATGAGGCCAAAGAAGGCAGCTCTTTTAAGAGGATTTGCCGTATCTATAAGCAATTCTTCAAGGTGTTCCAGAAAATAACCGATATGTTCCATGACGTTCTCTATATTAATAGTATAAAGAGGTTTAATCTTCTCTTTTTTCTCATTTTCTAGTTGTTCTATTTCTATTTCAGATTTGACTAAATCGGCTTCCATATATTTAATGGCCACTTCTGATGATAAATATTTAATTTTACTGACGGCTGCTTGGGCTGATGTTTTTAACTCCATTATTTTATTATCAATAATAGAAGTATCCTTTATTTTGTTTTCTATACGTTCGTTCCATTGATCGACAACATATTTTTTTAGATCATCAATATATTCTTGAGTAAAATTTAGACTTCTTATAAAATCTTCGACTGTTTTTTCTAAATCTTTTGCCGGTACTCGGAAATAATGACCTCTTTTATTGCAATGATAGGCTGAGTAATATTTTCCCAGTTTTCCTCGGGAAGCACTGCCAAAAAGTGGCTTATCGCAGTGAGGACACATGATTACTCGTTTGTAAGGAAATTTTGGGTTATTAATTTGTCTGACAGCTAACCATTCAGGAGGAGGTTCTTTAGAGAGACTAATTTCACCGTCGTTATTATTAATAGTATATTTACCTTTATTAGCTAGGTTAAAAACATCAATCGATACTAATCCTTTAAAGTTTCCTTTAATCCCTTTCCCTTCTGTCCACTTCTCATAATTAATCCCTGCATAAATAGGCTTGATTAGTAAACGTTGAAAATGTTTAAGGTTTAATGGCTTACTTCCATTCTCCCCTATTATTTTTATTCGATCTTGTGGATCCCTGATATATCGTTTGCGAGTTTTATATCCCATTTTATTTATTTCATCAACGATTTCCTGATCTAATAAAGTGCCACGGCATCGGAGTTCAAACATTTTTTTTATCCAGATTGATTCTTCAGGATGAGGTTTTAAAATAAACCTTTTACCGTGAGAAGTTTCTATTTTTTCATTGATATAACCAAAAGGTGCTTGTCTAACTCGGTAACCCATTCGAACATAACGGATTTCAGCACCAATCATTCGAGTCATGATATCCCTCATTTCATCTTTGGCGCGTTCAGCTTCGAGTATCTCAGATTTTTTAGTGGGACTATAAACACTCCAGTTATACGAAAGCCCAAGATGCTCTAGTGTATTAACATCTTGACTGCCAATAATTCCGTAAATATCAATAAGCTGAACCTTGTGATTTTGGAGTTGCATTTTCAAATGGTCATAGAGATATGATCCGCCGCGAGTAAAACGATCGATAGACTTAATAATAAAAAGTTGAATATTATTTTTTGGGTTCTTACAGTAATCGATAGCCTCCTGAACTGGTTGTTCTTCTTTGGAGGCTGATTCCATAAAAATGAAAAACTCTTTGATATTAATGTTTCTGGCTTGAGCAAAACGTTCTATTTGTTCTTTTTGAGCTTCCGGTGAATCACCTTGTAACCCCTGTTTTAAAGAAGATATTCTAATAGCAGCAACAGCATTGTCACATTTTATTAAATTCTCCATCTTCCCCATCCCTTTTTTCCATTAAACGGTTGATAATCAAGTCAGCAATAATTTTGAGACGTTGATCAACAGTGTATTGAGTAAAATACTTTTCGATTTTATCAGTCTTTTTCCTAATCTTTCTTAATCTTTTCATAGCTTTATAATTAAAGACTATCACTATATTGATAGTGTGTCAAGTACTAATTATTTATTTACTTTTGCCGATAATAATGATAAATTAGAATGTACTAATAATATTTCCTGCCATAGGTAAATTATATGACAGGAAAGTCTTTGGAAACAAAAACAATTTTAGAGCTGACATTTCCGGCTGATAATCTTAAGTCCCCTTTTGCTACTGAACAGTTTTATACTCTACTTCATTTATTGTCTCGTAAGTTAAGTTTATGGCAGAAATTATTTGGTCTGAAAAATGAATACTCACTGGAAATTGTAGCGACTAGAAATGATGGAATTAGATATTTGTTAGTTACCAAGACTCAATTTGCTGAAAATATTAGACGAAACCTACTTTCCTATATTCCAGGAGTAAAAATTAAAAAAGTAAATGATTATTTGGATAATTTTAAGACGAAACCAGAAATTGTGGAATTAAAGTTAGCTAATCATTTTGCCCTAGGCTTAATAGACCAAAAAAGACTTTTAGAAAATGACCCAATCTCTTATCTAACCGGGAATATGACTAAGCTTGAAGAGAATGAGTTAATAAGTTCTCAATTTATTGTTTCCCCAGTGATTAAATCGATACATTTCAATGTGTTTAGAGAAATTAAAAGAATTCAAAAACTAATTACTGAAAACCAATCACTACAGGTCGGACTAAAAAGAAGTGGATTTCAAAAACTAGTAATGTTGCCAATTTTAGGCTGGTTGTTTATACCCATCTTAATAATTCTTAAAATTATTAATTTTGGATTAATGTTTCTTTTAAGTATGGTTACTGGCTTTTTTGATACTAGCGGTAAGTCGGTACCTTTTTTAAGAAGAGATTACCCTATTAATATTGATGAAAAAACTAATCTTTATGAAGAAGAATTAAAGATAACTATTAAAAACAAGATTGACCAGCCATTATTTGAAACTTCAATTAGGCTTTTAGCAGTATCGAGAGATTCTAAGATGAGAATAATCGGATTATTGGCGGCTTTGGGTCAGATGAATAGTAGTTATCAATCATTTGAAACTAAACATCTATGGTTTAAAGTAAACAAAAAATTTAAACAAAGAAAATTATCGGTTAATACTCCCCTGAGTCCAAATCCAATATTATCAGTATCGGAATTAAGCGATCTTTATCATTTCCCAATTGAGGCGACAACTAAAACTGAGGATATGAGCAAAATTCAGAGTAAAGAAATGCCAGCACCTCTATCAATGAAAACTAATCAAAATTTAGATGTAGTCTTTGGTAGAAATACTTATGGCAACTCTGATATTAAAGTGGGGTTAACAGATGATGATAGGTCTCGCCACGTCTACATTTTGGGACAAACGGGGTCAGGGAAATCAACCATTATGTTTCATATGGCAAAAGATGATATTAACAAAGGTAGAGGGATTGCTATGCTTGACCCTCACGGTGATTTGGCCGAAGATTTACTAAACACAATCCCAGAAAACAGATTTAATGATTGTGTTTACTTTAATCCCAATGATTTGGCTTATCCGATTGGATTAAATATACTTGAGTTAACTGATGGGTTGGTCGGAGATGATTTGGAACAAGAAAAAGAATTAGTTTGTGAGGGAGTAATTTCCATATTTAGAAGAGTGTTTAGTAAAGATGAAAATACTGATTCACATCGAATTGAATATATTTTAAGAAATGCAATTTATACCGCATTTACACTTCCAAGGTCAACAATATTTACGGTTTATGAACTGTTAAACAATCCGAAATATCAAAAAAAAGTAACTAGAGATTTAGAGGATGAAAACTTAAAGAAGTTTTGGAAAAATGAATTTGGCAGAGCTGGAAGTTATCAAGTAGTCAAAATGGTTTCTGGGGTGACGGCAAAAATTGGTCGATTCCTATTCTCTCCCACGGCTAAAAGAATTCTAGAGCAACCAAAATCAACGATTAATTTTGATGAAATTTTAGATAAACAAAAAGTTTTGATTTGTAATTTGGCTGAGGGAAAATTGGGTGAAGACACCTCTCAACTTTTAGGAACAACTATTATTACTAAAATTCAACAAGCGGCGATGAGGCGAGTAAGAACTAATAAAGATAATCGAATCCCATTTTATTTGTTTATCGATGAATTTCAAAACTTTGCGACGTCGTCTTTTATCAAATTACTATCAGGTGGGCGAAAATTTGGATTAAGATTAACCATTGCCGAACAGTCGACTTCACAACAAGAAGACAGAAATATTGTTAATGTCATTTTGGCCAATACTGGAACGGTGATTTGTTTTAGAACGGCTAGTCCAATTGATGAACAATTGATGTTAACTCAGTTTGAACCGTATGCGACTAAAAGAGATATTGTCAACTTACCTCGATATCGATTTTTAATGAAGTTGTCAGCAGTTAACCCGGAAGAACCATTTTCAGGAGAAACGATTCCGATTACTTATACAAAAGATGAAGAAAAAACAAAACAAATAATTGAATCATCTCGAAAAAATTATGCAACTAAATATCAAAAAATATCTGTCCTTGATGAGCTAAAAAAGAAAAAAATATCAAAAATACAGACGTCTAATAGTGTCAGTGGGATAACCTAAAAAATGTCAACGCGTTGACATGAAAAAAGACAAAAATGAATCTAAATATTAAAAAATCACGTCATCTATACTCTTATATATAAGAGAGAATATGAATAAACGACAAGAAGAAATATTAATATATTTATATCGATTTCGGTTTTTAACCAGAGAACAAATTCAAGAATTAATGGATCAGAAGTTTCATAGTCTAACAATATCAAGGCTTAATGATTTACTAAAAAATAATTTTATCAAACGTTTTTATAATTCTAATTTAGTTAACAGTCCAGCAGTCTATTCATTAGATAATTTTGGGCGTAAATACTTAATTGAAAATCGTGAGGAATTAAAACTAAATAAAACAGCATTAGATAAAGTCTGGCGAATTAATAAACTAACAACACAATTTAGAAATCATTGTTTGACTCTAGCCGACTGTTACATCGCCCTAAAAGATACCGTTACTAAATTAGGATCTACACTTTCTTTTTACGCTAAAAATGATTTACAAAATATTAAATATCTAATTGTTCCCCACCCTGATGCTTACTTTTATATTCAAGAATTAAATGGGATTAAAAAATATTATTTTTTAGATATTTTTGATTTTTATAGTAATCCTCAAAAACTTAAAAAAAGAATTCAGCAACACCTTGATTACTTTGATGATAACTACTGGCAAGATCAAACTGGCTGCAGTTTCCCGGAAGTTATTTTTGTTACTTCTGATGACCGGTCTTATTCTTACTTAAATTGGTATCTACCAAAAGTACTAGAAGATAATGATGATATTAATTTTTATTTAATTTCAAAACAACAAATCAAAATAAATGGGTTTAATAAAGAAAGTTTAAAAAAAATGGTGGCGGAAGACTAAATCACCCCGCAGTAGCGGGGTGATTTTTAATTACTGTTTAGATATCTTTGTATTTCTTTTATCCCTTCATTAGTTTGACGAAATTCATAAAGTAATCTAGCCCCTTTATCGCTAGTAAAGGGGATAAATTCTGGTAACTGATTCATTTTTATCTTTCTAAATTCTTGAAGGCGCATATCAACAGTGTAACCTTTAAATGTTGGTAATATTCTTATCATAATTTTATTTATTAATAACTTTACTACTAGGGGTTTCTTGAAAATAAATATCACGTTCAATCCCTAGACCATATGGCCCTTTTAAGCTTTCTAATTCGGTTAAGGAAAAATAACCCCATTCATCGTTCCAATCTCCAAAGATAGAGACATATCCAAAAAAAGTCTTATCACTGGGGTTGTATTCGGTAGCATACCAAGTACCCGCCCCGGTGGGATTAAAGAATTTTGCAATAATAATAGGATCGGACTTGTCCTCTTGTCTACCGATTTGTTGAAATCTATCAACAAGTTCTTGAGTTAAAAGTTTCATTTTATCTCCTTTTTAAAATTTATAAATTTAGGCAGGTTGCTTGCTGCCTGCCTAAATAAAAGAGATAAAAAAGCGGGGTGAAATTTGACAAGGGCAAACGTAGTGCAGTTTATTGGAGTGAAACGGAAACCCTTGTCAAAAGAGGGGGAAGACCCCTTAATAGTGTTATTATTTATTTGAGTTATAATTAAAAATAAAACATGGAAACAAATATAAACGATATAAATTCTCAAAATGTAATTAATAAGTTAGAAAACCAGACAAACACAAAGATTGGAATAATACCTTTAGTTTTAGGATTAGGATTATTAGTATCTTTATTGATGGTTAGTATTTTAGTTAAGGAACGAAAAGGGTTTAACATTAGTATTGCCAATCTTCAAAAACAAGTTCAACAATTACAAAAAGAAATAGATAAAAGCTCAAATTCAATAAACATTCAACCTGAATCAGAAGCAGTCGAAGCTGACCCGACAACTAATCCAGCCATATATACTTGTGATTATTGGAGGGATAAAGTTTATGATGATTACAAACTACCTTATTATGATTTCCCTTCAGGTACTTTAACTATTAGTGGTTCCATTATAAAAAAAGTCGAAGATAAGGTTTTTGCTGAAGAAGAAAAAGTAACAAAAATATATTTAGCAGTTCCCGAACAGAAAGAAAATCCTCAAAAGTTGTTTTATAAAAAATATAAAGAGTTAGTGGAAAAACAGAATTCAATAAACGACATAGAAGGACAAAAATTGCTTTTTAATCTTGGAATTCTTGAAAATTCTAAATTTATTAGTACTGCAAAAATTTCTGATAATCTAAAAAATAAAATAATATCTTTAATTGATAAGAATGAGAACATTAATTTAAAACTAACAACCTCAATCGGTGAAGGCAGATCAGTTGATGATACTTTTAGTTTTGCTTGTGAAGTTTCGGAATAATTATTTCAGCTGAAAAAGTAAATTAATATCTATAAAAAAAAAGATATTTTAAGGCAAACGAAGTGCAGTTTGTTGGAGTGAAACGGAAAGTCAAAGTCATTAGAAGGGGAAGGCCCCTTAAATTGTTTTTTAAAAGTTTCTAATTATGGCATGAACATATAGTTGTACGGATCACCTTTGCCAAAATAAGTGCCTTTATTAAGTAAAGTTTCAGCTATTTCCCAAGCAGTCATATTTTCAGAAATTCGATAACTAGCATAAATATCAATTGAACCTTTTTTACCGACCATTAAAGCTTCATCGTACCCTTGTGTTTTATCCTCGGTATTTTCTAAAGCATATAATAGTGCTTTTTCATTTCTAATAAATCCGTAATATTGAAGATTACTAATAACTGCCTCTAAAGTTGATTCACCATACAATCTAAAATCAACCGTATCATCTTGTCTTTGTCTTTCAAAGTCTTTTTCGGTAAAGTTTAATTTCTCTTTAAAATAATCATCTACTTTCTTAGGTGATGACCAGTTTTTAGTTGGTGCCTCAAAATCTTCTTTTGGTATTTGATTGGTTTTTGACCAGTAAACAGACCCTAAAACAACAAATATTAATATAATAACAATTATAGTTAAGATATTTTTTAACTTCATAATTAAAGTATATCTCAACTTATTGGAGTGAATCAGAAAACCCAAGTCATTAGAGGGGCAAGGCCCCTAAAAAAAACAAAAAAATAATTATATTGAATAGGTCGCGATACATTTGAGACAAATAGTGGTGTGTTTTAAATAATGAAATCGCTAAGTGGAATGATTTTAGAATTTATTCTGTTTTGAGTTTATAGTAAATCTAAACAAAATTTCTGAGAAATGTTTTCCAATTTATGACAACATGTTCTTGAATTTTTTGCTCACTTTCTCCTGTATAGACAAGATTTGTTGGATGATTTATTTTGGAATTAAGAGTTGACCAAACAGATAAACCTTTTAACATGTCTGAGTTAAATGTTCGAGCAACTTTTATCTCTATCCCTTGTTTGGTTTCTCCTGAGTCAATTACGGCATCTACTTCATTACCATTACTATCTCGCCAAAAATATACTTGTTTGTTTTTTCTCAAATTAAAGTTATTTTTTATTATTTCTGTAATGATAAAGTTTTCAAAAATATGGCCGTAGGCGAAGTGCGATTCTAAATCATTTACTGAGTTTATTTTCAATAAATAACATAAAAGGCCGACATCATAAAAATATATTTTGGGAGCCTTAATGACTCGTTTTCCATAATTTTTATAATAGGGTTGAAGAGAATAGACGATGTAACTTGCTTCTAAAATAGAGAGCCATGACTCAATTGTTTTGTAATTAACACCCACATCGTTTGCCAAAGAAGATAAATTGACTAATTGTCCTACCCTACCTGCTAATAATTGCATAAATCTTTGAAAAGTACTTAGATCTCCAATGTTTTTTATTTGGCGGACATCTCTTTCGACATATGTACTCAAATAATCACGATAAAAATCTTCTGATTTAATATTTTTAACTAAAGGACGTGGGTAAAAACCTTTTATCATGTTGTTGCTACTTTTTTCAAATACTTTAGCGTACTTACTTCCCGCCAATTCTAAATATGATAGAGGTAATAATGTGAAATTTGCCACTCTTCCTGCCAATGATTGGGAAATATGTTCAGAAATAGCAAAATTTTGAGAACCAGTGATAACGAATTGACCGTCTTTTTTTTGATTATCTACTTCAACTTGGATATATGAAAGTAATTCGGGAAATCTTTGAATTTCATCAATAATCATCCGTTCACCAGAACCAATTTTCAAAAATTCTTTAGGATCACTTTTTGCCAAAGCGAGTATGTCTAAATTTTCTAAATTAAAGTAAGTATGTTTTGAAAAAAGTTCCTGAGCTAAACTTGTTTTCCCAGATTGTCTTGGTCCTGTAATTGAAATGACGGGGTATTTATTTGCAAGTTCTAGAATTTTTTCTGCAAGGATTCTTTTAATCATATAAAGATAATATACTATGTTAATTAGTATTTCAACTCCTAATTAACATTATTTTCTACTGACACTATGTTTGGCTTGCCAAATAAAATGATTTTAGGACTTGTTTAACTAGTTATTAATAAATTTAATAACTTCCTGACTCAGTAATTTTTTATTTAGGTTAAAAGAGTAAACGGTATTAGAAATAAAAACATTTTAAATTTGGGTGTGACTTGTGAGTGTGTCTAGGTTACGATATATATGGCGGATTGGATAAAAGCAATATTTTAAAATGAAATTAAAACAAGTTTTTTTAAAAAATGGAAAAATAAGTAATTGTCACCAAAAGTAAGGGGATAAGTGATTGACACTAGTTATAGTTTTTGTTATAAAGATAATAACTGAAGAATTGAATAAGTAATTTTTAATTTTTTAAGTTACTTAGGCGTTTTTCATACCTGCCACTTTATAAATTTAGTAAAGGTGACTTGTATGAAAAAAGTATTAGTCTTTTTAGTAACTTCATTTTTGTATCTCCTAATCTCTCTCCCGGTACTAGCCGCGGGTGAAGACGTGACTAAGGTCCAATCCTTTATCCAAAGTGTGATTCAGGTATTGGTAACTTTAGCCGGTCTAATCTCGGCAGGGTTTTTCGTTTGGGGAGGAGTTGGCTATATTACTAGTTCAGGGAATCCAGAAAGTTTAGATCGGTCAAAAAAGACGATTCTTTACTCGGCTATTGGTCTAACTATAGTTTTGGGGTCTTACGTACTTTCTAACATAGTAACTCAACTAGCGACTGGGTCTTTTGGGACAAATTAAAATGAGGTTACGAAAAGTAATCAGTTTTTGGGTGCCTTTTATAGCCATGTGGCTAATGATAGTTAATATGGCTTATGGAGTAGAGACGGCAACCGAAATTAGTAATTACACTAACAATACCTTGTCGTTAATTTTGACCATTGCTGGAATTGCTGAAGTTTTCTTTTTAATCAAAGCGGGGTATGAATACATGACATCGGCGGGTAAAATTGAAAACTTAGTATCAGCCAAAAGAACAATTAGAAATGCACTTTTGGGCTTAGTAATGGTAATTGGGGCCTCAATTTTAGTGTCTATTTTTAGAAATTCACTGACGGCTAACTTAACAACCGACACTAATCCCACAATAGCCATTGAATCATTAGAGCTAGCCAGTCCTAGTGATGGATTAACCCAAGTTTTGATTGATTCAATCTCAGCATTAATGCAAAATGTTGTTGAAAGTGCGACTAAACCGATAGTAGATGGGGTTTTAGGTTACTTATCGACTACTCCTATCTTAATGGCCAACAAAACAGTAGTAAATTTTTGGTTAATATCTCTTGGGGTTGTCGACTCTTTATTTATAGTAATAGTTGCCTTATTGGGCTTAAGAGTTATGAGTGGCGATACTTTTGGATTTGAAGAAGTGGAATTAAAACAACTAATCCCCAAAATTGGCCTTTATTTTTTAGGGGCTAACGTCTCTTTATTTTTAGCCGATTACATTTTAATTACTTGTAACACCCTAGTAACGGCAGTTTTAAATTCAACTGGAGGCTTAAGTCATTCTTGGGTGGTAAATATTATAAATCCAGAGACTATATTTAGCCCAAATACCAACACACCCTTAATCACTTTAATATTCTTAATTATATTTCTGATTGTGGCGATTCTACTTCTGTTTATGTTTATAACGCGACTGATAATTATTTCAATCATGGCTGTTTTATCCCCTTTTATCTTTCTTCTTTGGACTCTGCCAAAATTTAGTGACCTAGCTGAGATTGCGATGCGGTCTTATATGGTAGCTGTGTTTATGGTCTTTGTTCAGGTAGTCGTAATCCAACTGGCGGCTTCATTTTTAGGACTGCCAGAAAATTCAAACAATTCTTTAATATCGATTGCCGTTGCCATTGGTTTATTTCTGACTTTATTAAAAGTCCCCGGCTCTTTAAATCAAATGATTTTTTATGTGTCAGGTAGTCGTGGGTTTAAAAAAATGGGGAGTCAACTTATTAATGTAATTTCAGCTGACCACTCATCAACAATTTCTCGGAAAGAAGCCACAACTAGAATGAAAGTTAAAACACCAAGGAGGGCAATAGGAGTATGAGAAATACTGTAATTCCAGCACAAATTACAACTGTTGAAGATAAGATTGCCGGGAATTTAAACTTAACTCAAATACTTTTATTAATGACACCGGTGTTAATTACTACACTGCAATATTGTTTAGTCTCTCCGGCCATGGAGTTGACTCTATTTAAGATGATATTGATTGGACTTTCAAGTTTAGTTTGTGGGATATTGGCTATTAGGGTTAAAGGTAGAGTTATCTTAAATTGGCTAGCAGTTTGGATTAAATTTAAATTAAGACCTTCCTTTTTTGTTTTCAACAAAAACGATTGTTATTTAAGAGAAATAGAAACAACTGTTAAAAATAACAATCAGGTTAAAGTAATTAAAAAATTGCCAGTTTTAAAAACAGAAAAATCTTTATTGGAAGTGGATGCCGTTAAGTTATTACATGTCATCAATAATCAAAAAAATAGTTTACGGTTTGTGTTTAACCAAAAAGGAGGACTACATGTGGCGCTGGATTCAAGCAAAAAATAAAGTAAGTAGCCGACGACAAATCCAAATCAAAGAAGTTAAGGATGATATTTTGATTTTACCCAACCAAGAATATCGGACGATACTAGAAACTTCTTCGGTTAACTTTGAATTAAAAAGTGAAGCCGAACAAGATGTTTTAATCGACAGTTTTCAAAATTTTTTAAATTCTCTAAACTGCCAATTACAAATACTGGTCAGGGTCAGAGAAGTTGATATCGATCACTACCTTGAAGACATTTCTAAAATTAAAGATAAAGAGGCGGAAAAAATTTACAAAAATCAAATTGATAATTACTGTCAGTTTGTTAAGAATTTAGTCTCGGGTAATAAAATATTGTCTAGAAAATTTTATATAGTAATCCCCTATCAAAATGACAAGAATAATAAAGATTTTAAATTAATTAAAGAACAATTAAGACTGTTAACGGAGATTGTGATAAAAGCGCTAGAAAAACTAGGAATGAAAGCTAAAGTTCTAACCAGTTTAGAAATCCTAGACCTCTTTTATAGTTTCTATAACCCAAACCAAATTAAAACCCAATCTTTAAGTGGAGAAACTTTACAAAAATTACAGGAGAATAATTATGTTTAAAATTAAAAAGAGAAAAATCAAAAAAGCTAAAAAAAAGATAATTCAAAAGCCAATTAACTTTTATTATGGCTCTCAGGATCAAATGGATTTAATCTCCTACTCGGGATTAAAAGAAGAAACAAACTATCTTCAAATTGATAATCGATACATCAAAACTTTATTTATATCCGGCTATCCTTATGTGGCCTCGACTGGTTGGTTATCAATGCTTATCAACTTTAACCACAACATTGATATTTCTTACCATATTGAACAAGTTGACCCGCTATTAGCCCTACCAAAACTTAATCGAAAAATTACTGAGCTAGAGTCAACCAAAAGAAACATGCTAAAGGATGGAAAAGTAATCAGCTCAGAAATTACTGACCCCTTGGAATCAGCCAAAGAATTAAAAGATAAAATTTTACGGGGACAAGAGAAATTATTTCAAATTTCAATATATATGACACTAACGGCCGAGTCATTAACTGAGCTACAAAAACTAACAACACTTTTAGAAACGGTGATGTCGACTAGATTGTTTTATATAAAATCAGCCACTTTTCAACAGATTGAAGGACTTCAATCAGTCCTTCCCAGGGGTGAAAATTTACTGGCCCAAAAAAGAAACTTAGATAGTTCGTCGGCTGCTTTAACTTTCCCTTTTGTATCATCAGAATTAGTTCAAGAATCAGGAATCTTGTATGGAATAAATAAGTCTAATAATTCCCTAGTTATCATTGATAGATTCTCGTTAACTAACGCCAACAGTATTATTTTTGCTCAATCGGGTGCTGGTAAAAGCTATACTGCCAAAGTAGAGATTTTAAGACAATTAATGCAGGGTACTAAAGTAATTGTGATTGACCCAGAGCGAGAATATCGACAACTTGGAGTATCGGTAAACGGAACCAATATTAAATTGTCAACTAAATCAAAAGAAAAAATTAACCCCTTTGATTTCTCAACTAAAACAGTCACCGGAGAAAACGGACTTTCTGAACATATTCAAGATTTAACTCAAATAATTGCCTTAATGGTTGGTGGACTAACTAGTCAAGAAAAAGCCATAATTGATAAGGCCATAATCTCAACTTATAAATCATTTGGCTATACCCTAAATGGGAAAAACTTAGCCAAAAAGAAACAAAAATTCCCCCTACTTAAAGATTTATACCAATCACTAAAAAGACTTAAACAAAAAGAATTAACAGAAAAACTAGAAAAATATATCAAAGGATCTTTGTCTTCTGTTTTTGATCAACAGACGAATATAAAACTGAATAACCGATTAGTAATTTTTGATATTAAAGACTTAAGTGATACCTTACGGCCAATTATGATGTTAATAATTGCTAACTTTGTTAACTCTCAAGTTAAGAAAGTTAGCAATTATGATGTTAATAATTGCTAACTTTGTTAACTTGAGAGTTAACAAAGTTAGCAATTATTAACATAATAATTGCTAACTTTGTTAACTCTCAAGTTAAGTCCTATCCACAAAAAAGAATTCTAGTGATTGATGAGGCTTGGATATTATTAGAGCAAGAAGAAAGTGCCAGGTTTATCTCAGGGTTGGTCAGACGAGCCAGAAAATATTATCTAGGCGTTACCATAATTTCTCAGCAGGCTAATGATTTTTTAAGCTCTGAATATGGTCGAGCCATTGCCTCACAATCAGCTTTGCGAGTATTAATGAAACAAGATACCACCACAATTAAAAAAGTAGCCCAAGAA
>JAEHHB010000188.1 GCA_019248165.1 Candidatus Shapirobacteria bacterium S2_F12 | reverse complement strand
GTGGAGTATTAGTAAGATTAGAAGAAAATCCTTTTGGTCATAAAAAGATTCCATATGTAATAGCTAAATATATGCCTGTTAAGCGTGAAGTAATGGGAGAGTTAACAATCAGAAATTACGAACACTATTTAAGCACTTTTATAAAGTGCTTAGGTGACAATGGGAAAACAAACCCGACAACTGAAGATCTTAATTCTGAAACAGTAAGAAAATTCAGATTATTTTTGTCTAGACAAAAAGGA
>JAEHHB010000187.1 GCA_019248165.1 Candidatus Shapirobacteria bacterium S2_F12 | reverse complement strand
TAAGGAAGAAATTATTTGCAAAGGGTTTAAAAAAAATATCTAGTCATATAATTTAACACCACCATTTGGATCAGTTAATGGTCCACCACTCATTCCTTCAATAAAATTACCTAATTTCCTAATAAATACTTAAGTTATATCTAATATTCCTTGTATGATATAAAAAACCATAGCAAGATAATCTCGAAACGTCTTTGGAAATTCAGGTCTATCAGATTTGGTTTTGTCGGTTGCGTCAGTTACAGT
>JAEHHB010000186.1 GCA_019248165.1 Candidatus Shapirobacteria bacterium S2_F12 | reverse complement strand
AAAATTTTGTTGAAATAAATCTTGCCAATTTGTATTTTTTGCTTTTTTGATCTTAAAGTACCCAACACAGGCCAAAATTGCTGATTTAAATGATTGGTATATAGAAGATTTGAACAATAGAACCAACCCTTGGCAAGGAGAATTTCGCTTTGGGTGGCTCGACTTGGTTCTATTGTTCAAATCTTCTATCCTAAGAGTTGTCTCGGTCGGGGAAGGTCCCATTCCATGTCTTGTGCCATAAGCTCGAG
>JAEHHB010000185.1 GCA_019248165.1 Candidatus Shapirobacteria bacterium S2_F12 | reverse complement strand
TAAAGTTTTTGGTAGCCTGATATTTACCGAACACCCTCCAGATATTCCCGGAGAAACCGCCGGCAAGCATAGCAATGAAAGATTTGCTGCTCAATATTTCATTGCTATGCTTGCCGCCGATTCTAGACTCATTATCTTATTTTATCTTAAAAACCCATATTCTTGATATAATAAGATAATGAGTCTAGAATCGGCGGTGAGAAAAACAATTGAATATGCGCACAATTTTCAAAGTCATATAAATAAAAATGAAATTATAAAAAGGT
>JAEHHB010000184.1 GCA_019248165.1 Candidatus Shapirobacteria bacterium S2_F12 | reverse complement strand
ATAAAATATTAAATTAAACATATTATCATTTAATATTTTATATGTATTTCATGCATAATATTAAATGATAATATGTTTAATTTAATATTTTATATGTATTTCATGCATAATATAAATGTTTACATATCACATATGGATGATGATCATGTTGGTTCATTAAAAACATTAATATTTTATATGTATTTCATGCATAATATTAAATTAAACATATTATCATTTAATGAAGTTGCAGATGAACTTAACTTGTATCTAAAAGATATGAAAAA
>JAEHHB010000183.1 GCA_019248165.1 Candidatus Shapirobacteria bacterium S2_F12 | reverse complement strand
TCAAGACTTTGTATTTCAGCTTCTATAGACTCTAAACTTATTTCGTAAGACATTTCTCGTAAACCTTTTGTATGCATTTTGTGAGTATATACAATAGAGTGTATACACAATATTCTATCATTGGTTAGAGTATATTGTATATACTCTAACCTTAATCTTTAATTAATGGTTAGAGTATATACAATATACTCACAAAATGCATACAAAAGGTTTACGAGAAATGTCTTACGAAATAAGTTTAGAGTCTATAGAAGCTGAAATACAAAGT
>JAEHHB010000182.1 GCA_019248165.1 Candidatus Shapirobacteria bacterium S2_F12 | reverse complement strand
TACGGTGAGGCAAAACAGTCGACAGTTAAAATCAATTACTGAAGCCGGTACTCGTCTTGAAAAACAATTAGATCCAGAACTTATTCTTCTTGCTTTTAACCACCTATGCAAATTAATTTTGCAAAACTGCCAAGGACAAATAACATCAGCTTTTTTTGATTATTACCCCCAAAAACCAAACTCTCTCCCAATCGAGCTTGATCTTTCAAAACCCTCTTTAGTATCCGGAATTGAAATTCCTCAAGACTTTATAATTGAATGTCTCACCCGT
>JAEHHB010000181.1 GCA_019248165.1 Candidatus Shapirobacteria bacterium S2_F12 | reverse complement strand
AAGATTTTAAAATAGTTTCTGAATACATTGTTTCGTTACCTAAAATTCTTTACGATGTTAATGATGACAATCAGGTTGATATTACCGACGTAGCCAAATTAATAGATATTTATAATTCCCAAAATAGTGATACTAAGAAATACGACTTTAATCTTGATGGAAAGTTTGAAGAAAAAGATTTTAAAATAGTTTCTGAATACATTGTTTCGTTACCTAAAATTATTTACGATGTTAATGATGACAATCAGGTTGATATTACCGACGTAGCCAAATTA
>JAEHHB010000180.1 GCA_019248165.1 Candidatus Shapirobacteria bacterium S2_F12 | reverse complement strand
TTCTTGAAGTTCTTCTGAGTAATATCTATCAACATCTGTTCTGCATGCATGAACTTGTTGATCTTCGTTGTCCCACTCTGAGAAATCATGAAATATTATTTGGTATCATAACAACAAAGATTTCAATAAAAAATGGAGAACAATATAAATGAGAGAGATAAATAAGATTATTATCATGAACTCTTGATTTACTGCATCTAGCGCCATAATATCTTGTATAGCTCTAGTAGTCTTACCAACAGCTTCTTGATTCTCTTCAAGCAACACTGCATCTGG
>JAEHHB010000179.1 GCA_019248165.1 Candidatus Shapirobacteria bacterium S2_F12 | reverse complement strand
ACAAACAAGGGTTTATAAAAATAAAAACGACTGAGGTGGGAGAAAAAACAGTCTTAGCTCAAATTATTAAAGTGGTGGAAGAGGCTCAAAATTCCAAAGCTCCAGTTCAAAAAATGGCAGATGAAATATCAAGAGTTTTTGTGCCAATAGTATTGGTGATTGCTTTAATAACCTTTGTGGCCTGGGTAATGGCAGGATCACTATCGATGGCAATAACTTCACTGGTTGGAGTCTTGGTGGTGGCTTGCCCTTGTGCTTTGGGGTTGGCAACACCAACAGCAA
>JAEHHB010000018.1 GCA_019248165.1 Candidatus Shapirobacteria bacterium S2_F12 | reverse complement strand
AGATAATTTTCCCAAGACAATGCCTAATAAAGAAGTCAAGAAAAATCGAGTATTGACTATAGTGCAAGTTTTTTTATGTTTAAAACACAATCTATATATTTTTATAATTTCTTTAACAGAAAAAGGAACTGGAAATCTCTTCTTTAACAAATGAAAGCTTTTTAATCTATAAACTTCTATGCCATTTTCTGTATTAAGAAAACCTTTGTTTTCAGAATCTGAAGTTATTATATTAACTTTGTATCCTAAATTTGACAATTCTCTAGAAAAATTTTCTACAAATACTTCGATTCCACCAACATGAGGTAAATAATGAGATGAAAAAATATTAAAAATAATTTTTTTATTTTTTTCTTTCATTCCTTACAGTTTTTACAGAAATTTTTCTAACCAATTTTTCCATTCTTGTTTCCAAATTTTTTATCTTAATATTATTTTCAATTGTTACATAACTTAATATCATGAAAGTTCCAATCATCCCCAAATCCATAACTCTAACCAGAAACAATTCTCTCAATAACGGTTCTAAAACTTTTGGAAACAATGCCAAAAATATAAACACCACAAAAATCATTAACCAAACGATAAAAAATTTATTAGATATATTTTTCTTTTTCCAGTGTAAAAAAAGTGAATACGCCATAAACAAAGCAAAAGCTAACAATACTAACTGTAATGTAATTATATTCATTTTTCAAAATACCAAAAGGGAATTTTTGATAAAATTTTAAAAGCATCAAAAATTGTTACCCCTTTGTATTTATCAATATAAATTGTATCAATTTTTATCTCAGAAAAGGGGATTTTGTTCTTGCCAACCTTAGTCGCCATTTCAGTTTCAATTCCATAGCGAGTCGACTTCCATATAATTTTTTTATAAACATCTTTTCTAAATCCCAAAAATCCACAAAGTAAGTCTTTTCTCTTAATGTTGAACAAAACTCCAATTAACCAACCAGCAAATTTATTTCCGTTTCTTCTTAACCATGGAGACTTCTTATTCAACGGTCTATAACCAAAAACAATTGGATTTTTTTCCAATTTCTTTATAAATTTTGGTAAATATTTTGGATTATGCTGACCATCGGCATCAATAAAAATTACCGCTTCTCCACCTAATTTCCAAGCAATTTTCATACCAGTCTTCATCGCCGCACCTTTACCAAGATTAATTATATGCTGTGACAAAAATATTCTTTTGTCATTAACAAATTCCCCATGGAGATGTTTGTATGAATCATCTGTCGATCCATCATCGACAACAATAATATTGATATTAATTATTGATAAAATTTTTTTTATTGTATTTACAGCCCTCAGTTCTTCATTAAAAACAGGAACAACTACAAATATTTTTGTCTTCTTTTTCACTGTCTTTAATATACTATTAATTTACACTTTTAACTACAAACAAATTAATTGTTATATAATCAACTACCTCATGAAAAAGATTTTTACAATATCACATACTCTTGATTTATTGGCTTTATCTACTTTCGGACTCTTGTTGCTAGATGCAATTTTTTACTCTGGTTTTAGCCAAAAACATTTTTTTGTCAACTCGAAAAAACTATTCATTTTTTATATTATCTTTTCTATTATTTTGTTTTCGATTAAAAAATATACTATTACTCCTGTATTTAATAAACTAAACAAAATACTATTACCCCTAGTATTAATCAGCGCTTGTTTGTTCCAGTATTTAGAAGATACCAACTACGTCAATTTTGTTTATACCAAATTTCATATCAACCCCATAAATTTTTTGGCCTTACCCTTATTTTCTGGGTTTATTTTTTTTCTTAATAACCCAAAAATATTTAAAAAATATTTCTATTTTTTGATACCTCTGTTTTCCTCTGCCCAAAGCCAAATATTCTCTTTCAGTCTCGGGTTTAGATACAATATTTTTTCAAATCTTTTGGCCTATTTCGTCAACTATTTTTTGTGGCTGACTGTTTTGTTATTTTGTACTTCTATTTTTAGAAAAAAGTCACACTCATTGATTCTTTATTTGTCACTTTTTTCTCTGTTTACCCTTATAAACCATTTCAAGATTAAGTATCTAAATTTATTTTTTATTGTCAGTGATTTTTTACTGGTAAAACACAATTCTCAATATTTGACAGAAATGTTTTTACAATTTGAATTGTTTGACTTAATCAAGATGGTTATTTGTTTGGTTTTACTCATTTTTATATCAGTATTTATAAAAAAGAAATTGACCACCACCAATCCAAAATTTAAAATTAGATTTATCTTGTTTGTTATCTCTGGCTTTGTGTTTACTTTCCCAATATTTTTTCCAATCCAATTTAAAAATATATTAAATAAGTTAAAAATTGAAACATACCTTTGGGGGCCAATCGAAAACTGCACTAATAACGGAATCTTTTTTTGTTTTTACGATGACCTAAAAAACATAACCAACCCCGCACCTTCTGACTACAGCCAACAAACCATCAACCAAATATACGAAAACTCTGAAAGCCTCCTTTCCTCGAGTGAGGTTCTTGAGCCTGTCGACAGGGGAGGGGTTAAACCTAATATTATAGTAATTCTTTCAGAAGCTCTTTGGGATATCACCAAACTACCAAATGTTCAGTTTTCGACCGACCCTATAGCCAACATTCGCAAAGACATCAAATCAACCCTCATTTCTCCTACAATCGGCACCGCCACCGCCAATGTTGAGTTTGAATTCTTGACAGGATTTAGTAATTATTTTTTAAATGGTGTGATCCCATATAGCCAAGCTGTTCGAAAAGATCTCCCAACCCTGTTTACTTCGTTTAAAGAAATGGGGTATCTTACCACTACTATCCACCCTTATTTTGCCGCCATGTACAATCGCCCCCAAGTGTACAAAAATTTTGGCCTCGATAAATACATAAGCATGGAAACTATGACCGGCTATGAATATGCCGGTGCCTTTATTTCTGATAAGTCGCTCACCCAAGAAATCTTAAAACAATATAATTCGACTACTGCCCCACAATTTATCTTTGGTATGTCAATGCAAAATCATTACCCTTTTGAAACTGATAGATTTTCGTCACATGACATAAAAATTACCACTACACTTTCTGCCGACAATAAAAACATCATCCAAACTTATACAGACGGTATAAATTTATCAGACAAAGCTTATCAAACATTAAAAAGTGAAATAGCCAAAAGTAACCGTCCAACTATTATCATACTTTATGGCGACCATTTGCCACTCTTAAACCCTGGTCTTAGTCTCTATCAAGACGCCAAATATGATACCTCAGACCAAACCAAGATGCACTCAACTCCTATTGCCATGTGGTCAAATTATCCTGTCAAACTTCAGCCCAAATCTTATTTAAGCCCCAGTTTTCTTGGACTAGAAATTTTAGATCTGGCCAAAATAAAACCCAAAAACCAATTTTCATATTTAAAGTCGATAAGCCTTACCGATACTGTCTTGCATAGCAACCTCAAACCAAAATTTACCCCACAGCAACTTAACGATTACGAACTTATCCAATATGACTTAATTTATGGCAAACAATATAGCCTTAAATAATCTAAAACGTTGTATTATCCTGTACATTTTTGTACCACATAAACATACACAGAATCTATACAAACTCTTGACATGAAATATTAGTTATTGTAACCTGATAGTGTAATAAATTTACATATATGGGTCATATGAGCTTTATAAAAAATCTTATTAAATCAAAAAAAAATAGTCAGACAGTCTTTAGATTTTCTGATATGAGTCAGATAGTAGAAGGATATACTGGATCAAAATTAAGATCAGCTTTAAAATATGCCCTAGATAAAGGTGATATTTTTAGAATTTCTCAAGGAATTTATTCTTTATCAAATGATTATTCCCGTTTGGAATTCGCTAACAAATATAGAAGTCCATCTTACATCAGCTTATATTCTGTCCTGCAAAAAGAGGGCGTTGTTTTTCAGCCATACTCAACCATTTATATTGTCTCAAACAGGTCTAAAGAAATTGAGATAGATGGACAAAAATATATTTATCGCAAGATCAAAGATAGTGTTTTATTAAATCCTTTTGGTATCAAAAATGAAGATGGTGTTCATATGGCTAGTGTTGAAAGAGCTATTTGTGATAAGTTGTATTTAGATGGAGACGAATATTATGATAATTTGAGAAATGTTGACTGGAATTTAATGGCAGAAA
Organism: Candidatus Shapirobacteria bacterium S2_F12; assembly: GCA_019248165.1. Classification (GTDB taxonomy): domain Bacteria; phylum Patescibacteriota; class Microgenomatia; order UBA12405; family UBA12405; genus WARW01. The sequence continues at coordinate 12,985 of JAEHHB010000018.1, read as the reverse complement.
TAAATACAAAAGTTTATGGAAAAAATAAATTAATTTTAAATTTCATAGATAAAAACAATAAATGAAAGCACTTGATATTATTATTCATAAAACAAATTTAACAAATATTTTAATTGATATTTTTAAAAATAGTTTTATTGGGCCATTATTGGGTTTTAAGGGTGGAACAGCGGCTTTACTTTTTTATAATTTACCCAGATTTTCAGTCGATTTGGATTTTGATTTGATTGTTGACTTAAAAAAAGACTCACCTGAATTAAAGGAATTTATTGACAAAATAACGTCTGTATTATCTGCCAAATTTGAGATAAAAGATCAAAGTACAAAATACAACACTTTATTTTGGTTGGTAAGCTATGGTGACGGTTTATCAAATATAAAAGTAGAAGTTTCAACTAGAGATAATCCTTATAATCACTATAATTTAATTCCATTTTACGGAACAACAATTAGAGTCATTGATTTAAAAGATATGATAGCCCACAAATTAGTAGCGGTGACAGAAAGAGGAACTCTGGCTAGCAGAGACCTCTTCGACATTCATTATTTTTTAGGATTACCCCAAGCTTCACAAATTAATTACCAAATAATAAAACATCGAACTGGAAAAAACCCAAAAGAATTTTATATCTCTTTGTTGAAATATTTAGATAAAATAAATTCAAAATCAATATTGTCTGGTTTAGGTGAAGTATTAACTGATTCTCAAAAAGATTGGGCTAAAGCAAAATTAATTATAGAAATTAAGGGATTAATATTAAGACAAATAGATTTATTATAAATAATATCCTACCAAGTTTTACAATTTTATGACAGAAATTTCCAAACCAAAAAACTATCTCTGGTTAGACCTACTCAAAGGAATTGCCATGATTGCAGTCGTCGTCGACCATCTTTTTTCTTATTATCAAAACTTAACGATCCAATACCATACCGGTTTTCATGTCTCTTTGTTTATTCTAATCGCCGGTTTTACTTCGGCCATTTCTATCCAAAATAGGGGAGGAGTTGTCAATTTTTACTATATATGTCAACGGATCAAAAAAGTTTTCATCCCTTATCTAATTGCCACCTTGATTTATTGTCTTTATTTTGGATATTTTGATCTGGCTATAATTTTTAAAAAAATTTATACTTTTTCAGTTGCCGGGCCTCTTTATTTTGTTTTCTTTTATATCCAATTAATTTCGATTTCTTATCTTCTCTTCAAAATCATTAATCATCAAAAATCAAAACTTTTTGATCTCCTTTTGATTATTATCTTTTATTTATTATCTGTCTTTTTTAATAAATACAAGATAATTAACTCGTTTTATGGTGGCAGTGGAGTCCTGTTTGGCGGATCATTTTTCTTTCTATTTATCTTGGGAATTTTTGCCAAAAAATATGAACAAATATTTGAAAACAAAAAAATAAATCTGGGGTTACTTTTCTCTTCGTTGATACTATTATCAGTTTATGAATTTTTTGACCTAATTTCAAAATCATGGTCAAATCCAGCAAACAATTGGTTACTCGGGTACACTCTTATTGTTTTGTCTCTAGTCGTTTCCGTCTATCAATTATTTTTGAAAAAATTCCCAAATTTTCTAAAACCAATTACAATTGTTGGCAAAAATTCTTTGTCTGTTTTTTTGTACCACACCCTAGTTATTTATATTTTTTCCAAGCTACTTACTAAAAGCTACTCACTACTTACTTTTTTTTACTTACTACTTACTTCTATCTATCTCCCCATCCTTTTTTCTACTTTATATCGGTATTTGAAACTAAAATCTTCCCACCAATAGCTATTTACTAAAAACTACTCACTAAAAGCTAAACGCTATTTACTTTCTATGTCTTGCTACTTACTAAAAGCTAAACACTATTTACTAATATCTTCCTACCGAAATATAATTAAAGCCCAACTTTTTCATTTCTTTTGGATTAAATACGTTTCGACCATCAACCATATTTGGCTGTTTTAAGTTTTTCTTTACTTTGTCCAAATCAACTGTCCTAAATTCTGGCCATTCAGTAACCAAGACCACCACATCACTTCCCTTAGTCGAGTCTAATAAGTCAGTTTCAAAACTAACACTGTCACCCAATAATTTTTTGCCACTTTCTTGGGCAATTGGGTCAAATACTTTTACTTTTGCTCCTCTATCTAACAGCTGTTTTATAATCACCAATGCCGGGGCTTCTCGAATATCGTCGGTGTGGGGTTTAAAAGCCAAACCCCAAAGAGTAATTTTTTTATCTCGTAAATCTTGACCAACTAATTTTTGAATCTTTACCAACAAAGAATGTTTCTGAGCATTGTTTGCCTCGTCTACTTCTTCAAGTATGCCAAATCTTATCCCATTTTCTTGAGCTGTCTGGATCAATCCTTTGACATCTTTTGGGAAACAAGATCCGCCATAGCCAACCCCGGCATGTAAAAATGCTTTTGTTCCAATCCGTTTGTCTAGCATCATCCCTTGGGCGACCTTTTCAACGTCGGCACCCAATTTTTCACACATATTGGCAATTGAATTGATAAAAGATATTTCTGTTGCTAGAAAAGCATTTGAAGCATACTTTATCAACTCAGCCGATTTTATGTCAGTAAAAACAATGTTTTCAGTATCAAAATTGCTATATATTTCTCTTAATATCTTTTCTGCTCTCGGCGACCCGTTACCAATCACAATCCTATCTGGATGCATAAAATCACTAACAGCACTCCCTTCTCTCAAAAATTCAGGATTGGAAACCACATCAAAATCGCCTTTATAATACTTTTTTATAATATCAGTCACACAATCCCCAGTTCCCACTGGTACAGTCGATTTGTCGACAACCACCTTATACTCTTTTATATTTTTCCCGATTGATTCGGCCACTGACTTTACATATTCCAAATTGACACTACCATCGGGTAATGGGGGAGTTCCAACCGCAATAAAAATTACTTCAGCTTGTTTAATAGCACTGTCGATGTCAGTCGTAAAAAACAATCTTTTTTGTTTTTTGTTTTCTTTGACCAACTCTTCTAAACCTTGTTCATAAATCGGGATTATCCCTTTGTTTAGGTTGTTTATTTTTAATTCGTCAATATCGACCGCAGTCACCTCGTGCCCAAGCTCGGCCAAACAAGTACCAGTAACCAAACCAACATAACCAGTCCCCATGATTGTTATTTTTTTCATATTAGACGATTATAACTATTAATCTCAATATAGCCAAGTTAAAAGACTAAACATTCCAAAAAACAGGATTACCAGAGACAAAACAACTTTTCGCCACCAAGCTGGTCTAAGCTCTTCAGGCAAAGTTGTACTATTTAGCCACAATATTAAAATTGTATACACAAACATTGTCATAGCGTTTAGGAAAGCACTAATTGTCACCAATTGCATTGGTTCACTAAATCCGAACATCAAAATGATAATTCCCAAAAATATTTGTGACCACAAGAAAATAAAATAATACTTTGACAAATTATTTGGTTTAAATTTATCTTTGTTGATAATAATTAAATCAAATAATTTGTCAAAGTATTATTTGGTTTAATTATTATCAACAAAGATAAATTTAAACCAAATAATTTGTCAAAGTATTATTTGGTTTAATTATTATCAACAAAGATAAATTTAAACAAAATAATACTTTGACAAATTATTTGGTTTAAATTTATCTTTGTTGATAATAATTAAATTTTCTGAAGTTATTCTACTTGTCGCATCAAGGACTGACAGCTGAGTCGAAAATAACATAATGGCAACTATCACCAAAAACAAAACACCAACAATTGGCACAGTCTGAGACACAATCGATTGGGCTTCTTGAAACAAAAATCCAATTCCACCCACACTAGTTTGATGATAGACAGTCGCAAACGACAACAAACTCAACAAAATAATTGTAGTTGCGCCAGTTAACCAAAAAACCAAGGCGTGTTCTAGGTTTACTTTTTTCCACCAAGTTTTAAAAGTTAACAAATTTTCTTCGTTTATTTCAAATGTTTTCCCTTCGAGATTAAAGTTCTCATCATTTTTTCGAAGTAGACTTGTGATTTTGCCGCCATACTTACCCATACCATATTCTTTTTCGCGAATATAAAAAGACTGAGCCAAATTTAGATTGCCACCAGCCCCACTATAAGCAAAAGCACCCAAAAAGGTAATTAGTGACAAACCTCCAGGGATAAACCAAAAACCGTCTCCTTTACCAATCAGTCCATTTGCCAAACTTTGCCAATCACTTCCTTTTGCCAAAATTATAGTTAACAAAAAAATGAATGGAACACCGACAAAAATTAAGGTTTTTTGAAACATTTCCTGTGACTTGTAGACCACTTTTCCCAAACTTAAGATCATCCCCACCAACAACAACATAAAAATAGCAATTATTTTGGGATTATTAAATTTTAATACAGACGACAGCACTGTTGCCGAAGACAAAATAATTCCCGGCCACATCCACGGAATGATCGTCGACAATATAAACCAAATAGGGGAGACAATCTTTAATTTTCTAGCCAACCCAACAAAGACGCTTTCACCATTGATTAGGGTATATCTTTCAATTTCCATGTTGATAAAAAACTGAAAAGTTATCCCAATAACGGCCGCCCAAATTATCCCCAAACCATAATTTGCTGCCATAAACGGCCACATAATTAGCTCCCCACTGCCCAAACCCATCCCCAATAACACAAAACTAGGCCCAATCATTTTTGATAATTTTGGCGACCTAGGCAAAACATCCTTGCCTACATTGTCAATTTTCATTTATTTAATATTATTTTTTGTTATTAATTTTTAGCTACTTACTAAAAGCTACTTACTAATTATCTACTTATCTAACAATCCACACGCTAACTTGTGCCATTTCCAAGCACTATCAACAATCACATCTAAGTCTTGATATTTAGGTTGCCATTTTAAGACCTCTTGGGCCAATTTTGAGTCGGCCACCAATTCGGGTGGATCACCTGGGCGTCTGTCAGCCATTGTTACTTTAAAATCAATCCCAGTTACTTTCTTGGCAGAGTCGACCACTTGAGTCACCGAAAAACCTCGACCGTTACCCAAGTTGAAACACTGTGACTCACCACCATCAATCAAATACTTTAGTGCCAACACATGAGCTGTTGCCAAATCAGTCACATGGATATAATCACGAACACAAGTACCATCGGGAGTCGGGTAATCGTTTCCAAATACTTTTATATCTTCTCTCCGACCAATAGCCGCATCCAACACTAAGGGAATCAAATTTGAACTCGAACCAGGCCATTCGCCCACCTCGGTCTCCAAATCGGCACCACAAGCGTTGAAATATCGCAAAGACACGTATTTAAATCCATAAGCATTACTATAATCTCGCATTATATGTTCGACAATAAGTTTTGTTTCGCCATAAGGATTTATCGGAGTTTGAGGATGTTTTTCGTCAATTGGTACATATTGTGGGTTGCCAAAAGTGGCGGCCGAACTAGAAAAGATAAATTTCTTGACATCATTTTCTTTCATGACTTCAAACAAATTTAAAGTATTGGCCACATTGTTTTTGTAATATTTTTGAGGATCAAGTACCGACTCGCCAACAGCTTTAAAAGCGGCAAAGTGCAACACTCCCTCTATCGGATATTTTTTAAACACTTCTCTAATGTCATTAATATTACCCAAATCGCCCTCAAAAAATTCACCCCATTTAACCAACTCTTTTCTACCGCTAGATAAATTGTCAAATACCACAGTTTTGTAACCCTGATTGGTTAACTCTTTGTTTATATGGGAGCCAATGTATCCCGCCCCCCCGACGATTAGAATCATGTTTAGTTTGTTAGATAAATAGATAATTAGATAATTAGTAATTTTAACATCATTCCTAGATCTAAAGCTCTAACGCTCTAACGTACTAACGCACTATTTGCTCCCAAGGATATTCACTGTTTCCAAAATGTCCATAGGCTGCAGTCTTACTATAGATTGGTCTTTTTAGATCTAATTTTTCAATTATTCCTCTTACCGACAAATCCATCAAATTCCAAACAAATTTTTCGATTTGGGTGATATCTTCTTTTTGGGTCCCAAAAAGTTCTATCCCTTTGACCACTGGGTCTCGTTTGCCAATTACATAAGCCAACAAAATTTCACACCTGTCAGCCAAATTTTTGGCAACCACATTTTTGGCTAAAAATCTGGCAGCGTAAGCGGCACTTCTGTCTACTTTGGTTGGGTCTTTACCCGAAAAACAACCACCTCCAATTCGGCCCATGCCACCATAAGTATCGACCACAATTTTTCTACCAGTCACTCCAGTGTCACTGTATGGTCCACCAATTTCCCATCTACCAGTACCGTTTAGAATTACTTCATCTATACCGACTTTATTTAAGTTATATTTTTCCAAAACCGGCAACACAGCTAGTTCGTACAAATCATTCTTAATTTTTTCATTGCTAATTTGCGGGTCAAAAGGTTTGGCCAAAATAATTTTTGTCACTTTTTGGGGTTTGCCATCTTCATATTCAACCCCAACTTCTGCTTTGCCATCAGGTCTGAGATAATCCAATTCGCCAAACTGCAATTCATCCATTTTTCGGCACAATTCGTGTGACAAGGTAATCGGCAACGGCATTAACTGAGGAGTTTCTTTGCAGGCGTAGCCAAACATCATACCTTGATCCCCAGCACCATCATCATCAGCCCCAATAGCAATGTCTTTTGATTGTTGATGAACCAAGACTTCAATATCCGAATTACTAGTAAAATTTAATATTTCTTTGTCATAACCAAGGCTTGTAATTACTTTTTTGGCGATTTCTTTATATTCTATACTTGAATTGCAAGTAACCTCTCCGGCCATAACCACTTTGTTTGCCGTTACCATAGTTTCGAGAGCCACTCGGGCATTTTTGTCCAATGTTAGGGCAGTATCAAGAACAGCATCGGATATCTGGTCACAGATTTTATCTGGATGGCCACTACAGACAGACTCGGAGGCAAATTGAGAATATTTCATATTTTTCCTTTAATTAATATATAAAGGCTTGTCCCCCGCAACTGCGGAGATTGCACCGTGATCCCGCTACTGCGGGGCTCGGTTGCTATCCCGATAAATCGGGACCTCTTAACAAACTAAAAATAATCTTAGGTTATTTTTTAAAAAACTCAACCCCTAGTTTTACTAACGTTCTAACGCTCTAAAGTTCTATGTTTTGCTACTTACTAAAAGCTAAACGCTATTTACTTTCTTATATTCCGGTGTCAATGCCACCAAACCACCAATCAGGCTATTCAAAATTCCCAAAATCCCAGAAATTGTCGACATTAACAACACACTTTCGGGGCTTGATCCTTGGCTAACAAAAAAATATAAATAAAGTTGTTCTCTGGCACCAAAACCTGCAATCGAAATAGGCAAAATCAATATTGTCGAGATTACTGGTAAATAAATCAATATTTCCACAAACGATATATTAGTTCCAAAATAATTTCCAATCGCCCACATCTGCCAAATCCACAAAAAATCACTAATCAGAGAAACGGCCAAACATTTTAATATCTGAGGAATATTTTTTTTGTCTACCAATTCACCAATATTTTTTAATTTGGCAAATATTTTAATTTGAAACAATAAGTCACCCTTTCCAAAAAAAACCAATCCATAAAAAACTAAACATCCTGCCAACACCACTCCAATGGCAATTCTTACCAAAAATGGCACCGTCAAACCCAAACTAGTTGCAAAAAATTGAGACACAAATCCAAACAAAACCAACATTGACATTCCAATAAATCTATCTAACAAAATTGATGCGCCCAATTTTGCTTTGGGAATTTTTGGATATTTTTCATCGATAATTATCCATTTGAACAAATCACCGGCAGCGGAAGTTGGCACAAACAAACCATAAAAAGACGCCGACCAAATTGATTTTGCAAACACCACTATATCGCTAATTTTGGGTTTTTTTATCAGCAGTAAACTCCATCGATAAGAAAGTAGCACCGTCGAAATTATCGAGATAAACAACCAAAACATTAAATAAACCAAATTAATCCCCGATAATTGTCGTAATATCAACACCATATCGACTTTTCTAAAAGCAAAATAAATCAAAATAATACTAATCCCAAATTTAAAAGCTTTCGATTTAAAAATTTTTCTCAACATAATCTAAATAGTAGGATAACACGTATAATAAAGACAATAACTTCATGAGTAAAATTTTATTAATCAGCCATATTTTTCCCCCTGCAATTGATGGTGGCTCAAGAGTAATTTACAAACTTAGTCAACAGTTTGAGGCTAGGGGACACGACACCTTGTATCTTTCATCCAATTGCTCCAGTACTGATGACTTTTCAAAAAAACATCATTTTTATTCTAAAGATCTAACGCTCCAACGTTCTAACGTTCTAAAAATCCCCGTCTACACTTTTCTTCGTCGACCCCTAAAGTTTATCAACTTATTTATCCCAAAAAAAACTTATTTACACCAACTTTTAAAAGTCTTCCAAAAAGGCCCACTATTTAAATTTTTCCCATTCGTAAAAGCAACCAGAAAAATCATCAAGTTTAATCCAGATATTATTGTCGCCGGCCCTCTCCCCACCGCTATCGTCCTCTACGCCCACTTTTTCAAATTTTTAACTAACGCTCTAACGCACCAACGTTCTAAAGTTCTAATTAATTCCTCCTTCCACCCAACCGACCAAGATTTCCACCAACGTCCTCTAATTAGATCTCTACAATCAGCCGATTATCTTTGGGCACTGACCAAGTTTGAATCTGATTATTTTGTTAATAATTTCAATATTAATCGCGATAAAATTATTCTGGCTGGTAACGGTGTCGACTCCGATTTTTTAATATCTAACGCTTCAACACACCAAAATTCTAACGCTCTAACGTTCCAACATTCTAACGTTCTAAATATCTTATTCATCGGTACTCTTTCGGCCCACAAACGTGTCGATTTACTAATCAACTCCTTTTCTTTGTTGCTAAAATCTAAAGCTCTAACGCTCCAACGCTCTAAAGCTCTAAAATTAACTATTGCTGGTCAAAAAACGCTATTCTACCCAAAAATTAAAAACATCTGTGACTTACTCGAACCCAAAATCAAATCTCAAATAAAATTTGTTTTTAGTTTTCCTCAAAAAAAACTTACCAAACTAATCGACAACTGTACTTTTTTGGTTTTACCTTCAATCCAAGAAAGTTTTGGTTTGGTTTTGATCGAAGCCTGGGCACGAGGCAAACCCGTAATCGTTTCAGACATCCCATCTTTGTCGGAATTAGTCAACCAATCACATGGAGGTTTAATTTTTGAACAAGACAACCAAAAAGATTTACAAACAAAAATAGCCAAATTGATAAAATCGCCTAAACTTTGTTCTCAATATGGCCAAAACGGTTTGAAATATGTTAAAACTAATTACACATGGAAAAAAGTAAGTCAAAAAATCTCCCAAAAACTAAAACTATCCTGATTTTTGTAACCATCGCATTTGTTGTTTTTTTGATCTCATTTTTTGTAAACAAAAGAAAATTATTACCAAAAGAAGTTAAAGCCGTCATAAACGATTACAATTACTATTTAGAAGTTGCCAAAACGTCTAAACAAAGAGAGATTGGCTTGTCAAACCGACAGTCACTTTGTAGTAATTGCGGCATGTTGTTTGTCTTCCCAAGACAAAAAATTCACACTTTTTGGATGAAAGACACTTATATCCCTCTAGATATGATCTGGCTGGACAAAAATTTTAAAGTAGTCAAGATTGCAACCGTCTTAGAAACAAATTCTGAAAAACTTTACGCCAACAAAATTAAAGCCAAATATGTAATTGAACTAAATGCCAACGAAGTCTTTAAACGAGACTTAAAAATTGGAGACACTATCCAATTCCCTGACTTCAATGAATAAAAAATTGCCTCCAACCAATTTTTCGATTGTTATTCCAAATTACAACGGTAGTAGTTTTGTCTCAGACTGTCTAAATTCACTAATTAAATCTATTTCAAATTGCCCCGAATCAAAATTTGAATTGATATTCGTCGACAACGGCTCAAAAGACAATAGTATCGATATTGCTAAAAATATCACTAAAAATACTCCAATACTTAATACTAAATACTTAATCCTAGATACTAATTATGGTTTTGCTGGAGCGGTCAACAGGGGAATAAACAGAGCCAAATATCCCTGGGTAGTGATTTTGAACAATGATTTAACTATGGAGCCAAATTGGTTTGAACTTATTTCAAACACAATTTCCCAAAATCAAGATAAAAAAATTATCACCTTTTTTGGAACCGTTTTGACCAAAGATGGCACCAAGTTTGAGTCTCAAGGATTAGACTTCAAAATCCAAGGCAAATGCCTCAATATCTCAAATGGCCAACCGTTTTCCACTAAAGCTCTAAAGAACTATAGTTCTAACGCTCTAGTTTGGGGCGCTTCTGCTTCTCTTATTGTTTACCAAAAAGAAATTATTCAAAATATTGGGCTTTTTGACAAGGATTTTTTTGCCTATGAAGAAGACGTCGATTTGGCCTACAGACTCAACAAGCTTGGGTTTAAAACCCTTTATATCCCCAGGGCAATTTCGTACCATCTTGGTGGTGGTACTAGCAACAAAATGGGCAATTTTCGTACCCGTATGGATACCAAAAATTGGATTTATTTAATTATCAAAAATTATTCTTACTCCGTATTTTGGACAAATTTTGGCTCTATCTTTGTTGAAAGGCTCAGAAATTTTTCTGGATTAATAAAAGTAACCGTTGCCAAATATCGATTATTGTCTTTGTTTTATTTGCCCTACGACATAGTCAGGACCTACGGCGAAGTCCTAATTAAATTGCCCAAAATGCTTCAAAAACGCCGTCAAATCCAAAAACTGTTAAAATCAACTAATTATAAATTGTAGTTGCTAAAAGCTAAACACTACTTACTAAAAGCTAAATTATGATTATCGGTATCGACATTTCCTCTGTTTGCTACCAAACCGGAGTCAGCAACTACACTCTAAATGTAGTTCGCCATTTATTGAGAAACGATTCTAAAAATCAATACAAATTATTTTTTTCTTCACTTCGTCAGCCCTTGCCACCAGAGATAAAAGAATTTTCTAACCACTCAAATGTCACCCTATATCACTTTCGTCTACCACCAACTTTGCTTCAAATAATGTGGAACCAACTCAGACTACTTCCAATAGAACTCTTTATTGGTCGATGTGATATTTTTCATACTTCTGACTGGACTCAACCACCAACCCTAAGGGCTAAAACCATCGCCACTATCCACGACCTTACCCCATTTCTGTATCCCCAATGGCACCATCAAAAAGTAATCAAGGCTCACAAAAACAAGATGAAGTGGGCTAGCAAAAAATGTGCCCATTTTATCTGTGTTTCTCAAAACACCCAAAAAGATTTGCTCAAATTGTTTCCATCCATCAGACCAGAAAAAACTTCTATAGTCTACGAAGCCGCCGAAAATAAATACGGCCAATTTATAAAACTGTCTACTAGTATTCAACAAAAGAAAAAAGAAATAATCAAAAAACAATATGGTCTTGATAATTTTGTCCTGGCACAAGGGACTCGAGAACCACGAAAAAACCTTGATAGATTGGTTCAAGCGTTTATAAACTTTAAAAACAAATACCCCAAGTCTACCGTGGAACTGGCTATCAGTGGAAAATATGGTTGGGGCAAAGATATTACAAACCCTCCCTCTTTTGTAAAAATATTAGGGTTTATCCCTGAAAAAGACATGGTCGCCCTTCACGCTTCGGCAATCTGTCTGGCATACCCATCGCTTTATGAGGGGTTTGGGCTACCATTGGTCAAATCGTTAAAAGTTGGTACCCCAATAATTACCAGCGATGTTTCTTCAATGCCTGAAATTGTTAACAAATCCGCTATTTTAGTCGATCCCACCTCGGTTACTCAAATTACCAATGCTCTAGAAAAAATACTTCATTCCCAAAAACTTCGCCAAAAATTGAGACAAGAGGGGATAGTTCAATCACAAAAATTTACCTGGACCAAAACCGCCACCCAAACCCTCAAAGTCTACAATCAAGTTATTAATTTATCAAAAATCTAGAGCACTAAAGTTCTAACGCTCTATAGCTCTAATAAATGTTAATCGGTATCGACGGCAACGAAGCCAACACTCCCAATAAAGTTGGAGTGGGTCAATACGCCCTCCAACTAATCAGACAACTATCAAAAATTGACACCCAAAACAGCTATATTGTTTATCTAAAAAATCCTCCCCAAGCAGGCTTGCCCCCAACTTCAAAAAATTGGCAATATCGAGTTTTTGGACCCCAAAAACTTTGGACTCGATTTGCACTTCCAATTCGTTTGTTTACCCAAAAAGACAAACTGGATTTATTTTTTTCACCCAGCCATTATTCACCCCCATTTTGTCCCTGTCCGACTGTTCCAACAATTCATGATTTAGGGTATCTCCAATTTCAAAATCAATTTACTAAAAAAGATTTTTATCAACTAAAAAATTGGACATTTAAATCAATCAAAAAAGCCAAACATATTGTGACCGTTTCCCAGTTTTCCAAAGATGAAATAATTAAAACCTACCATCTTAATCCAAATAAAATAACTATTGCCTACAACGGTGTTGACACTCCACCAAAATTCGACCCCAAAACCCAACAAAATATTTTATCTAGCTACTTACTAAAAGCTAAAAGCTATTTTCTATACTTAGGCACTCTTAAACCAAACAAAAACATCCCTTTCTTAATCAAATCTTTTTCTTTATTCCTCAAAAAAACTAACGATCCAAAGCTCAAACGCTCTAACGCTCTAAAATTAGTTATTGCCGGTAAAAAAGGTTGGCTTTTTGATGAAATATTTGCCGCCGTCAAAAAAGAGAAAATAGAGGAGAACGTCGTTTTTACTGATTTTGTCACCGAAGACCAAAAGTGGACTCTTTATCAAAATGCTATTGCTTCTGTCT
>JAEHHB010000178.1 GCA_019248165.1 Candidatus Shapirobacteria bacterium S2_F12 | reverse complement strand
AAAAAGTAAAAGATAAATTATATAAAATATTGGTTGATTTTATTCAATCTCTGGACAAAACATCAATCTCAGCGATTCCCAACCTAGTCAAAAATAAAGAGCTTTATTGTGTTTATGGAAAGCTTGTTGGAAAACACGATCGATCAATCAAAGATTTTCACAAAGTAACAATAAACAAAGAAGAGTTTTACCCGTTCCTTGCCTAAAAATAAGCTATTACTGATTGACCTAGATAAGACACTTATTGACAAAAATTATAAGATAAATGACGACAGAATTAATTCAGAAATTAGTAGATT
>JAEHHB010000177.1 GCA_019248165.1 Candidatus Shapirobacteria bacterium S2_F12 | reverse complement strand
GTGATTGCTTTATCTTCAAACGAACTTGTCTGTTCGATTAATCTACGAATTTTAACTGCTTTACTTAAAAACTCAAACAATAATTTTGTGTGGGTATTATTATCATGAATAATATTTATAAATAGTTTAGTACATAAACTATTTATAAATATTATTCATGATAATAATATTTATAAATAGTTTATGTACTAAACTATTTATAAATATTATTCATGATAATAATATTTATAAATAGTTTAGTACATAAACTAAATAAAGTCAATTTTATCATTTTCTCTTTTTTATACCGTCTCATTTGTCTCATT
>JAEHHB010000176.1 GCA_019248165.1 Candidatus Shapirobacteria bacterium S2_F12 | reverse complement strand
TAGTGGATGATAGAGCAAATGAGGTTTCAATAAATACTGACTTAGTATCTACAATGAAATCAGAAGTTACATCAATGAGAGATGAAACAAATGCAAATAGAACTATCTCTATTTGCATTTGTTTCATCTCTCATTGATGTAACAAATGCAAATAGAGATAGTTCTATTTGCATTTGTTACATCAATGAGAGATGAAACAAATGCAAATAGAACTATCTCTATTTGCATTTGTTTCATCTCTCATTGATGTAACTTCTGATTTCATTGTAAATACTAAGTCAGTATTTATTGAAACCTCATTTGCT
>JAEHHB010000175.1 GCA_019248165.1 Candidatus Shapirobacteria bacterium S2_F12 | reverse complement strand
TAAGGATTAGTGTATCGTGTAACATAGCTAACACAGCCGAAGCACCAAAAGAAAAATCTCGAAAACGACGACCAATAAACAAAAAAAGGAAAAACGAAGTTAGGATAATCGCAAAAATGGTTTTTTGTAATAATTCTTTACCTAAGGTTGGACCGAGTGATTCAAATTTTAATTCTTTAAAATCTGGATCAATTTGTTTTAGGCCGCTGTTTAGGGAATCTTTTTGATTAAGAGAGATATCGTTGAACCTAATTAAATAATTATTATTACCAAGGGAATTTGTGGATTTTATTTCGATTTGATTTT
>JAEHHB010000174.1 GCA_019248165.1 Candidatus Shapirobacteria bacterium S2_F12 | reverse complement strand
CGGCTAGTTTTTATATTGACAATAGAAATCATTACTCTTGGTCGTCTTCTTTAGAAGATTTTGAAGAATTGTCAGCCTCAGCTGCATTTTGAACTTTTTCCAAGCCTTATTCGATATTACATTTGTGACATCCCTATCTTGATAAAAGTTCAAAATGCAGCTGAGGCTGACAATTCTTTTGGCGGACGAACCAGTTGGAAATTTAGATTCTAAAAATTTTTTGTTTTTTAATTCGTCGATTATTTGGCGAGCGACCAAATCAATATTGGTTCCTGATAATAAATTAAATTTATGAGTTGTTCTTTTTAA
>JAEHHB010000173.1 GCA_019248165.1 Candidatus Shapirobacteria bacterium S2_F12 | reverse complement strand
CATCCCCATCCATTTTATCCGCAAACTTTTTTATATTTTATCAGGTATAGAAATGCCACTAGATTCCACTATTCATATTGGAGCCAATTTCTTTAACCCCGCCAATAATGGTGTCGTGGCCAACAGAGATATTGCCGGTAAAAAAGGTTGGCTTTTTGATGAAATATTTGCCGCCGTCAAAAAAGAGAAAATAGAGGAGAACGTCGTTTTTACTGATTTAGCAGTATTTTGCCAAGTAAATTTGTCTGCTTGGATTTTGCCTAATTTTGAATATTTTTCTCTTATTTTTGGTTGGGTGATTTCTTGCATT
>JAEHHB010000172.1 GCA_019248165.1 Candidatus Shapirobacteria bacterium S2_F12 | reverse complement strand
ATTAGCAGAATGTGCAAATCTAAAGTTCACTAAATAAATAAAATCATAGCGTCATGGTTTACTTTCAACCTGGCGCTTTAGAAAATGAAGCAAAAGCTAAATTAATAAATCACAAAGTACAATATGCGCATCTTAAAATAAATAGGAATAGTATGAGAGTAAAACAAATTGGTAATGGTGAGCTTTTGATTTTGAATCAGTAAATAGCTCATTTTTCTATATCACCTTCACATGTTGTATCAATGATAATGTTTGCACTATTTCTAACTTCAATTGTTGGATGATTTACTATAAGCTTTTCAACTTCTACAT
>JAEHHB010000171.1 GCA_019248165.1 Candidatus Shapirobacteria bacterium S2_F12 | reverse complement strand
TTCTTGGGCTACTTTTTTAATTGTGGTGGTATCTTGTTTCATTAATACTCGCAAAGCTGATTGTGAGGCAATGGCTCGACCATATTCAGAGCTTAAAAAATAATTATTAAATATTTTGAAAATAAAGAAAAAGAACGTATTTCTCGATTTAATATCACCGATAATTTGATCGAGAAATACGTTCTTTTTCTTTATTTTCAAAATATTTAATAATTATTTTGAAAATAAAGAAAAAGAACGTATTTCTCGATTTAATATCACCGATAATTTGATCAAACTTTTTAATCGACTATCTGAAGAAGACTATGATTATGG
>JAEHHB010000170.1 GCA_019248165.1 Candidatus Shapirobacteria bacterium S2_F12 | reverse complement strand
TCGGCTAAACTTCACTTAAGATTGTATTAAATAGATTTTAAATACACTATGTAAAATAGAAATGTATAATCTATTAATACAATTAACTAAAATAGGATTAATAGATTATACATTTCTATTTTACATAGTGTATTTAAAATAGAAATGTATAATCTATTAATACAATTAACTAAAATAGGATTAATAGATTATACATTTCTATTTTAAATACACTATGTAAAATCTATTTAATACAATCTTAAGTGAAGTTTAGCCGATAATTTTTTTAAGATCAGTTATATTTAATTTATGGAAGAATTTATCGAAATGATTTTTTTC
>JAEHHB010000169.1 GCA_019248165.1 Candidatus Shapirobacteria bacterium S2_F12 | reverse complement strand
GCAGGAAGAACTATTTGATGAGTCTTCATCATTTCATCTGATTCTAAGATTCTATCCTGTATAATCTTATTATCAATTGAGGCAATCTTCTCCATTGTCTCATCTGATTCTAAGATTCTATCCTGTATAATCTTATTATCAATTGAGGCAATCTTCTCCATTGATTCTAAGATTCTATCCTGTATAATCTTATTATCAATTGAGGCAATCTTCTCCATTGCTCAATTGATAATAAGATTATACAGGATAGAATCTTAGAATCAGATGAAATGATGAAGACTCATCAAATAGTTCTTCCTGCTGGAAAGAAGCTAGTAGTTG
>JAEHHB010000017.1 GCA_019248165.1 Candidatus Shapirobacteria bacterium S2_F12 | reverse complement strand
CTAATATTTAATTTAATATCTTTTATCTCCCAATCGTTTATAAATTTAAATTTATCAAAACCATCTATCCAATACCAATTTAGTCTTCCAAACTTTTTTATTATTTCACCTGTTTTATTGCCTTTTTTAATTTTCGGCCTTTTTTATATCTTAAAAAACATTAGTCAAAAATATTTTCAAATAATCCTCTTTTGGCTATTAATTTCTCCTATACCTTCAAGTATTACCAGAGATGCCCCTCATGTCCTCAGGAGCATCGTCTTTTTTCCTATCATAATAATAATTTCTACTATTGGAATAAATATAATTTATAAAAAAACACCTAAATTAACAACTTTACTTATAATTTTGTCTCTACTTTTTGGTCAATACCTATTTTGGTCTAAATATAAACTTTATGCCCAAAATTATTCTTCTTCTTGGCAATATGGTTACCAAGAAATGGTTGGTTTTGTCAAAGACAAATATCAAGATTATGATCAAATTATTATTACCAAAAAGTATGGTGAGCCACATGAATTTATATTATTTTATTGGCCATGGAACCCAAAAGAATATCAAAATAGTCCTACAAAAATTTGGGATTATCACGCCAATTGGTATTGGATAGATGGTTTTGATAAATTTAAATTTATAAACGATTGGGAGATAAAAGATATTACCTTAAATATTCCCCAACACATCAAGACCCTTTTAATTACCTCTCCAAACAATTACAATCAAAGCAATCACCTAGTTAAAACAATAAAATTTTTAGACAATACTCCTGCTTTTGAAATTTTGGAAATAAAATGATATTCAATAACAAAAAATATATTTTATATATTTCTATTTTTATCCTAAGTTTCTTGATCCGATCACTTTATCTTCAAACTACACCGCTTCTTTGGGATGAAGCTGCTCTTGGTTACAATGCTTTTTCAATATTAAAAACCGGTCGAGATGAATACGGCAAATTCTTACCTATAATTTTTAAATCTTTTGGCGACTACAAGCCCGGGCTTTATGTCTACCTCTGTATACCTTTTGTTTTTCTCTTTGGTCTCACCGAGTTTGCCGTTAGACTTCCGTCAATAATTTTAGGCTCTTTGTTACCAATAATTTTGTATCTACTAATTAAAGAAATTAACCCAAAGGCTCACAAAACCGCAATTATTTCAATGATAGTCTTGGCCCTAAATCCATATAATATTCATTTCAGTAGAGGAGCTTGGGAGACCAATATTTTAACTTTTCAATTAGTCTTTGCTTCTTACTTATTTTTCAAATACATAAATCTTCAAAAGATAAAATACTTATTAATTTCAGCTTTAATTTTTGGTCTTTCTTTGTATACCTATCAAGCTGGTAAAATGATAAGTTTATTATTAATATTTGTTTTATTTTTAGTAAATCTAAAAAAAATAAATCTCAATAAAATATTTATATTCTTTATTCTTCCGTTGGGCTTATTTTCTCTTCCAATTGCTTGGGGTTTGTTATTCAACAACAATTCAAACCGCCTCAAGGTAGTTAGTCTTTTTTCATATCCTCGTTCCAAAATAGAAACTCAAACAATTATTAGTGAAACCAACCATTTTGATTATCAAATATTTCATAGCCAACCAGTCTTTTTTGTTCGAAATTTCCTAACTAGATATTTTAACCACTATTCACCTCGTTTTTTAGTCTTTGACGGCGATTGGCAAAATACTAGACACTCTCCACCGTATATTGGGGTAATTCTTTATCCTAGCCTTATATTTTTAGTAATAGGATTATTTGGTTCCCTTAGTTGTATCAAATTAGACAAATTAAATCTTTTCTTTTTATTGTGGTTACTCATAGCGCCTCTCCCTTCAGCTCTCACTCGCGATTCAGTTCAATCGGTCAGGTCAATGTCGCTTTCTATCCCCTTGGTCTATTTTATTTCTTATGGAATATTTTATTTTTTTGAAAAATTCCATTATTTGTTTTTAAAAATATTTATCGTAAGCCTATATCTACTTTCCTTTGTTTATTACAGTGATTTATACCTAAACCATATGGTCACGAATAGCCCAATCGATTTCCTCTACGGCTACAAAAATGCCATAAACTACGTCTCAACTCACAAACAAAACTTTGACAATATTTATATTACCGATTACTATGGTCAACCTTACATTTTTTATCTTTTTTACACCAAATATTCTCCAATAAAGTACCAACAACAAGCAAAATTAGAAGACGCCACTCTGGATACTGGCAAGATAAAAATTATTGACAATGTCCATTTTCAAACTGCTCATTTTGATTTTATCAAAGACCACCCGGGAACTCTGGGTATTTTTTCTCAAGAAGAAATTTATCGACAAGGGATTGACAAAAAACCCGAATATAATCAGTTAAATTCAATTAGTCCTATTGGGAATATTTCCACTTTTTATGCATATGAAAATCCATAAATTACTATTTCCATTAATATTAATAATCGCCTTTTTTATTAGATTTGTTGATCTTAGTCACACCCCAGCTCTAAACCCAGATGAAGCAGCTCTTGGTTATAATGCTTACTCTCTAATTCTCACCGGCAAAGACGAACATGGAGTTTCTTGGCCACTTCATTTCAAATCATTTGGCGACTATAAACCCGGTGGTTATGTCTACCTGGCACTTCCTTTTGTAAAATATTTTGGGCTAACACCATTAGCGGTTCGTTTACCGAACTTAATTCTCTCCATACTTACAATCTTTTTCCTATATAAACTCGTTTTACTACTTACTAAAAACTACTTACTATCAAACTTGACCGCTTTTGTTTTAGCGGTCAGTCCCTGGCACATTCATTTTAGTCGCGGGGCTTGGGAATCTTCCACCGCCCTCTCTTTTATTGTTATTGGAATATATTATTTTTTCAAATCAATCAAAGAAAAATTTTCATTTAATTTTTGTCTGTTTGTCATAAACTTTGTCTTATCACTCTATATTTATCATTCGGCTAGATTAATTGCGCCACTACTAGCACTAAGTTTGATAATTTTGTATTTTCAGTTTCTAATCAAAAGATTTTCTCAGTTGATATTCCCAATATTTTTAGGAATTTTGTTATGTCTACCGGTTTTATTTTCTTTTCTTAATAATGGTGGAACCACTCGTTTGGGTGGCGTAGGATTAGGTGCTGACTTAGGTCCCATAAATCGAGCCAATGAACTTATAAACCACCACGGTAATACCAAAATAATAAATCGAGCTATACACAACAAGAGAGTTTTATATTTAATTTCTTGGGCTCAAAAATATGCCTCACATTTTGATTTAAATTTTTTAGCAGTTAATGGAGACGAAGTCCCACGGTCAAAGGTTCCTGAAATGGGTCAAATTCATTTAATCGAAGTTCCATTTTTAATTCTTGGTTTAATTTTTCTTCTTAAACCTGCTCGATCGGTAAGTGGGTCAAAATTTTTCAATTTTAAATCCAAAATCTTTATTGTCTTATTTTTATTAATTTCACCAATTGCTTCTTCACTAACTTTTCAAGCTCCTTCAGCACTCAGAGCCTTATCAATGGTTATTCCTCTCTCAATTTTAATTGCCTGTGGTATTTATTATTTTTTTGCTTTATTAAAGAACCTTAAACCTAGTATCTTAAATCTAATAGCTATTATATTTATAGTTATTTATAGCTATTTTATTGCTTATTACCTGGATAGTTATTTTTTTCACTATCCAAAACGTTATCCTTTCGCCTGGCAATACGAGTTTGACAAATTAGTTCCATATGTCGAATCTCAAAAATATTATTATAAAAATATTTATATAACAGACAAATACGATCAACCCTATATCTTATTTTTATTTTACTCCCACTACAACCCCTCATTAATCCAATCACAAATAAAATTAACTCCACCGGACGAATTTGGATTCTCCACGGTTTCCGGATATGACAATTATCATTTTGGTAAAATTGATTGGGAACATATTGAGCCAAACTCTTTAATAGTTGCCAGTGATGAAACAATTCCCGCTAACCCTATTAAGATTATAAAATTTTCAAACAATATCCCAGCATTTACAATTTATCAAAAACAATGAAGACCACAACCACACTTTCGGTAACGCTCGCAACTTACAATGAGTCAAAAAACATTGTACGGTGTCTAAAAGCAATTGAAGACATAGCCACAGAAATTATTGTCGTCGATGGCCAATCTCAAGACGATACTATTTCTTTGGTAAAAAAATTTAAACAAGCCAAGGTAATTTCAACTACAAACAAGCCAATGTTTCACATTAACAAACAAATGGGGATTGATGAGTGCACCGGGAATTGGGTGCTACAACTCGATGCCGACGAAGTAGTCACTCCTGATTTGAAGAATGAAATTATTTCAATCCTAAACAAAAACCCAGATTCTATAACCGAAGATGGCTTTTGGTTGCCTCGAAAAAATTATTTTCTAGGTAGTTTTTTATCCAAAGGAGGTCAGTACCCAGACTACACACTTAGGTTTTACAAAAACGGTCGAGGTCGGTTACCATGCAAAGATGTTCACGAACAAGCTACTGTCAAAGGCAAAGTTGGTTATTTAAAAAATCCGCTCGAACATTATGCTGACACCTCATTTTCTCTATATCTACTTCGAGCCAATCGTTACACTACCTTGTTAGCTCAAGAATTAAAAGAAAAAAATACCAAAATAAATTTTTTAAGTTTTCTTAACTTCTATCTTATTAAACCATCTTGGTGGTTTCTAAAAACATATTTCCGCCACCGCGGCTACGTTGATGGTTTTCCTGGTTTTGTATTTTCTTTTTATTCAGCCCTTCGTTTTCCTATCGCTTATACCAAATATTATGAACTTTCTAAGTCAGATAGAAATATAAATTTATCCCAAGACTGGGACAAAAAATGACAAAAAAAATTAAAATTGCCATTGATATTTCTCCTACTATTGACGGCAATGCCGTCCGCGGTGTCGGATATTATACCGACAATCTAGTCAAATCTTTGCAACAAGAAATCAAAACCAACCCTAATTACAAGAATTGGTCGATAGATTTCATTAAAAATAGCCAAGAGCTAAAAGCTAAAAGCTATAAACTAATCCACTATCCCTATTTTGATCCTTTCAAATTAACTTTACCCAAAAACAATAAAACTCCTTTTGTTGTCACAGTCCACGACCTAATACCGATACAGTTCAAAAATCATTTTCCAGCCGGTATCAAGGGAAAAATCAAATGGTTAATCCAAAAAAATCACCTAAAATATGCCAAAAAAATAATAACCGTCTCTCATTATTCCAAATCTATAATTAACCAAATAATTAAATACCCAACTTCACAAATCTCTGTTACTCACTTAGGGGCCGACAATTCTTATAAAATAATTAGCTACAAAAATAGGCTTGAAGAAGTTAGAAAAAAATATAAATTACCAGCAAAATTTGTTTTATATGTTGGCGACATCAATTGGAACAAAAATATTCCTGGACTAGTCAAGGCTTGTCTAAAAAATAAATTTCCCCTAGTTATTGTTGGTTCAACTGCTACCAAAAAAGATGTTCCAAATCACCCTTGGACAAAAGATCTTCGCTGGCTCCAGTCTAAAGCTCTAAAACTCCAACACTCTAACGATCCAAAGTTCCAACGCTCTAACGCTCTTATTCTGACTGGTTTCGTCCCAGATGAAGATCTTCCGATTATCTACAACCTTGCCACTCTATACTGTCAACCATCTTTTGCCGAAGGTTTTGGCTTACCCTTAGTTCAAGCCATGCAATCAGGTTGTCCAGTGGCTTACAGTCAAGACACCTGTCTTCCAGAAATTATGGACAACGTTGGTTACAGTTTTAACCCTCGTTCGGTTTCTGATATATCCACCGTCCTAAAAAAAATCTGGTCAGACAAAAAAATAAGAGACGAACAACAAACTCTCGGCACAAAAAGATCTAAAACATTTAATTGGAAATATACAGCCAAACAAACCCTCACGGTTTACAAACTAATTCTACAAGATGAAAAATAACAACCATTTTTTATCAGTTATTATCCCGGTCTACAAACAAGAAAAATCCATTATCGCTGATATTACAAATATTTATCAGTCTCTTGAACAGGTTCGATATGACTTCGAAATTATTGTTATTGTCGACGGTATCAATGTTGACAAATCATACCAGTTAATTAAAAAATTAAAGTTTAAAAATTTAAAAGTATTTGGTTATCAAAACAATCATGGCAAAGGTTATGCTATCCGATACGGGATGGCCAAAACAAAAGGTGATTATATTGCCTTTATCGATTCTGGGATGGAAATAGACCCAAATGGAATTTCGATGATTCTAGAACATATGGAGTGGTACAATGCCGACATTATCGTCGGTTCCAAACGCCATCCAGCCTCAAAGGTAAACTATCCTCTAGACAGAAAAATAATTAGCTTTGGCGGTCATATAATTGCCAGATGCCTATTAGGAATTAATATTTATGATACTCAGGCAGGCCTAAAAATATTTAAACGAAATGTTCTAATAAAAGTGTTACCTCGATTATTAATCAAAACATATGCCTTTGATCTAGAAATGCTTTCTGTTGCCAACCATCTTGGTTTTACTAATATTTATGAATCACCCATAAAGTTAACTTATGATTTTGCTAGCCTAACTCACGCCACTGGATTTAAAGTTGTATGGCAATGCTTAGTCGACGCCTTAGCAGTTTTTTACCGATTGAGGATACTTCGTTACTACGATGATAAAAACAAAAGAAAATGGGTTTACGATCCAGAGTTAGAAATGAGAATCAATACTGGTGCATGACCCAAAAACCCTTATTTTCCATTATTATTCCTATTCGGAAAGAAAACGATTATCTAAAAGAGACATTATCGGCCCTAAAAAGACAATCAATTTTAAATTTCGAAATATTGGTTATCACTGATAAGGTCTCTGGTAGTGCTAACCCTTCAGAAAAAAGAAATCTAGGTGCCAAAAAAGCCAAAGGAGAATATTTAGTCTTTTTTGACGACGACTCGTTCCCTTCAAAAAATTACTTTAAACATGCTCAAAAACTTGTTTCAAAATATCCCGCTTATGCTTCTTTTTGTGGCCCATGTCTTACTCCACCAAAAGACACCCCTTACCAACAATCGTCTGGTTTGGTCTGGTCTAGTTTTCTTGGTAGCGGGGGTGCCGGAGTCTATCGAAATAGCATCAAACCATCAAGATTTGTCGATGATTACCCCAGCGTCAATCTAATAGTCAAGAAAACTGACTTTTTAAAGGCTGGTTCTTTTGACAATCAATACTGGCCCGGAGAAGATACTGTTCTTTGTTTAAATCTGACTAAAAAATTAAATAAAAAAATTTTTTACCACCCAACTTTGGTTGTATATCACCATCGTCGATCTGTAGTTATTCCTCATTTACAACAAATTACCAGATACGCTATTCAACGTGGGTATTTTGCCAAAAAATTTCCTCAAACTAGTTTTAAATTAGGTTATCTCTTACCATCTTTTTTTGTAATATATTTATTACTATTAACTCTTAACTATTTCACTACTAACTATAATTTCTTATATTTTCCATTATATTTATATTTATCAATATTAATAACAACATTAATAGTCTTTATAGTTAAAAAAAATAAACCATTAACTTCACTTTTGGCCGCTTTAACTATTCCCATCACTCATATTTATTACGGTATACTATTTCTGTATGGTTTATCAAAAAAAGACGTCAAGTTTAAACCCCACTCGTTTGACCAAAAAACCGGCAAATACATTGGTGGTTAAGTCCATCTCCTTTTCCTATCCACCACTAGAATCCCCAAAAGGGACTGCTTTTCTGTCACAAAACCGTCAATTTCAATGGACAAACACTGGTAATGTTATCTACCCAGTAATTCCTGCATACGCCGCCTCTCTTTTGCAAAATAAAGGTTTTAAAATATTTTGGGATGATGCCATTGCTAATAAATTAACCTATCAACAATGGATCGCTCAACTTATTAAGACTAAACCAGATTTAGTTGTTATCGAGACAAAAACTCCAGTAATTAAACGACATTGGGAAATTATTAATCAAATCAAACAAAAAAGTTTAGAAATTAGAAATTGGGATTTAGTTGTAGTCTTAATGGGTGACCATGTAACCGCTCTACCTCAAGAATCAATCGACAATTGCAAAGTAGATTATGTCTTAGTAGGTGGCCATTATGATTTTTTACTCAATGAACTAATTGAACTTATCAATAGTGGACACGCTCCAAAAAATAAAATTTATAAACTTCAAAAGCCAATAAATTTAAATATCTTACCAATCATTGATAGAAAACTAACCCAATGGCAACTTTATGCCTACAACAACACCAATTACAAATATAAACCTGGTAGCTACATTATGTCTGGACGGGATTGTTGGTGGGGGAGGTGTACATTTTGCAGCTGGACGACCCTTTTCCCGGGTAAAAATTTTCACTCTTTTTCTGTAGACCATACTATCAAGGAAATTGAAAATTTAGTTTACAATTTCGGTGTCAAAGAAGTCTTTGACGACTCAGGAACACTCCCAATTGGTAAATGGTTAAATGATTTATGCAATGAATTAATTAGAAGGAGACTAAACAAAAAAGTAGTTCTTGGTTGTAATATGCGGTTTGGAGCTTTATCTCAAAAAGAATATTCTCTAATGAAACAGGCTGGTTTTAGGTTTATTCTTTATGGCCTAGAATCAGCCAATCAAAAAACCTTAGATTTTGTCAATAAAAACGAAAAAACATCTTATGCCCTAGACACATTAAAAATGGTTAAATCGGTTGGTTTAGAACCTCATGTGACCGTAATGATTGGTTATCCCCACGAATCTCTAAAACAAGCCACCAAAACCCTAAATTTGGCTCGCTATATATTTCAAAACAACTTGGCTGACAGTCTTCAGGCTACTATTATGATTCCATATCCTGGCACTCCACTCTATAATTATTGTCAAAAAAATAATTTACTTTTAACCAAAAATTGGGATGATTATGATATGCGCCAATCAATAATCAAATCCCCAATACCACCGCAAAAACAACAAGAGTTGGTCCAAAACTTATTCAAAGGTGTTATTACTCCAAAATTTATCATAAAAAAAATAATCTCGATCCGTTCTATTGCTGATATCCAACATCTTCTAAATTATGCTTTCAAATATATTAAAAAATTAAAAGATTTTTCATGAAAATAGTTTCTTTTATTATTCCCACACTCAATGCAAGTTTGGTTTTGGAAAAATGCCTAGATTCAATCAAAAAACAATCAATTCCGTCAAGTGATTATGAAATAATTATTTCCGATGGTGGTTCTACCGACGATACTCTCAAAATCGCCAAGAAATATCTCGCCACTATCGTTTCTAATCCCCTCAAAACCGCTGAAGCCGGCAAAGCAGTTGGAACAAACAAGGCGAAGGGTAAATATATTGCCCTTATAGACTCAGACAATATTCTTCCAACCAAAGATTGGTTAAAAACGAATCTAGAAATTTTAAATAAAGATTCAAATCTAGTCGGCAGTGAACCATTATTTTTTAATTATCGCCCAAAGGCAGGTTTTATCGAAAGATATTCTGCCCTGACTGGAGTCAACGATCCCTACGCCTTTGTCACCGGTGTTTATGATCGAAAAAATTTTATAAATCACAAATGGACTGGCCTAAAGATAAATCAAATCGACAAAGACAAATATATTCAAGTTGAATTAAAACCAGGTCTACCCATCCCTACTATTGGTGCTAACGGTACAATTTTTAGGTCAGATTTTCTCAAAAAAAATTTAAAATCTGACTATCTATTTGATATCGATATTATTAGTCAATATATAAATAAAACTAAAAAATCAATTATTTTTGCCAAAGTAAAACAGGGGATAATCCATACTTTTTGTGAGAACTCAATTAAAAAATTTATTCGAAAACAAAATCGACGAATTACTGACTACTATTATTATCAAAAGCTTCGACAATTTGATTGGAGTCAGGCTAACCAAAAGGGAGTCATTACTTTTACGCTTTATACTATTTTAATTTTACCCGCTCTTATTGATACTCTTAGGGGCTTTGGTCACAAACCGGATATCGCTTGGTTTTTCCATCCAATCGCTTGTTTTATTACCCTCTACCTTTATACTATTAACACTATCAAATATCGACTTGGGCTTTTAAAACAATTAGATAGACAACAATGGCAACAATAGACATCTTAATCCCAACCTACAATGGTTCTAGTTGTGTTACCGAAACGATTAAAAGTATTTTGTCTCAAAGTTTTAAAAATTTTAGAATCTTAATCTGCGACGATGCTTCAACAGACAACACCGTCAAAGTAATTAATCGAATCAAAGATCCAAGAATTGAAATTATAAAAAACAGCCAAAACCTTGGTTATTCTCTTAATTTAGAAAGGGCAAGAAAACACGCCAACGCAGATTTTATTTATCTTATGGGGCAAGATGACATTATGGCAACTGATACTCTAAAAAATACTTTCAAAGCTTTTAATATCTCTTCTCAAATTGGTGCTGTTACTAGACCCTATTTTTGGTTTGACAAAGACATCAAAACCCCAGTAAGAGCAAAAAAACGTCTAAGCCTTAAAAAAAACACCATAGTAAAAATTACTGATAATCCCAAAAAGGTTATCAGGGTTTTTGAAACTCTTGATCAACTATCTGGCCTAGCATATCGACGTAAGTACCTAGAACTACCTTTCCATCCAGATATTTTTCCTTGTCATATATACCCTTTTGTTGATATTTTCAAAAAACATCCTGTCGTTTTTCTCAAAGATTATAATATTGCCGTTCGTATCGCTAGCAGTCAAACCAGAAGTTTGTCCTCAATTTACACTAAATCTCCACTTTTAAGTTGGGTTGAAATGGTTAAGTCAATTTTCGCTGACAAAAAATATCAAAAAATCCAAAAATATTTAATCAGAGATTTTATTACCAAAAACTACGTCGGCTTAGTCCAACTTAGAAATTATGCCAAATATAAATATCTCCTTAGGGAAATTTGGTATCTTTTAAAGTTTAATTGGACAAACTTGTTTCAACCTGAATATTGGTTTTTTTCTTTTGGTTGTCTTGTGACCCCTGCTTTTTTATTAATCCCCATGGTTGATTGGTACAAAAATAAAATATACTCCCAGTCTCTAAAAAATATACATTTTACCTACAATGAATATAAATAAACTATTAAAATATATTTATTGTCCCACCTGTCAATCTAATTTACGTTTGATTGGCAAAGACAGACTAATTTGCACAAAAAAAAATCACATATTTCCAATTGTTAAAGGAGTCCCCGTTCTTTTACAAAAGAGTGAATTGGATAATCAAGAATTGAATCAAACAGTTTGGTTTGACCAACACTATTCAAAATTTAAAAATAAATATGATTTAGAAAACTGGCGAATAAGCATGTTAAATCGAATCTTTAACCATTCCTTCACTAAATCTGTTAAAATTTATTTAGATGTTGGATGTGGCGCTACTGGTTATACTACAATCGAAGCTGCAAAACAAAAAAAATGGTTAAGTTTTGGAATAGACATATCTCTTGAAGCGATGGTTAAAGCTAATAAACATGCAGTAAAAAATAAAGTAGATGGTCAAACTGCTTTTATAGTTGCCTCAGCCCAAAACTTACCATTTAAAGAAAATATCTTCGATTATGTTTCTTTTATTTCAGTTCTGGAACATTTAGAAAAAGATTCACTTGCTGTCAAACAAGTCCAAAATATTCTGAAAAAAAATAAATATTTTTATATCTGCGTTCCTAATGCTTATCATAAAATATTACCCTTAATTTGGCCTTTTTATTATTATAATGATATAAAAATTGGTCACAAAAGACACTATTCTATAAGAAGTCTAAATAGATTACTCAAAGGCTTTACTCCAAAAAAACATTTTTATAACGGTCACTTAATTAAATTTTTACAATTATTTCTATCCAAGTTAAAATTTATTAATGATAATTTATGGTGGAAAATTGAAAAAACAGATGTCAACAACAATCAATCGGGAGTTCAATTAAATGCTATCTACCAAAAAACATGAAATTATTACGTAATTTAAAAAATTTAATTGAAACAAACCGTCTCCTTTCTTCTTTTTTCGATTTCGTCGCTAAAACTAAAATATATCAAAATTTTATCAGAACCAAAATCAATCAATCTATTATTGATCTCAAGAAAAACAAGAACTACAACATTATTATTGAAACTACTAATTATTGTAATGCCAAATGCATTATGTGCCCTCATACTAGCATGAAACGTTCCCAAAAAAATATGGACGACAAAACTTTTAATAAAATTATTACCAGATTAGTAGCCGAAAAAATAAATCCCCAAGCATTTATCCTCAATGGTTTTGGAGAGCCACTCGTTGACCCAAAAATAATTGACCGAATCAAAATTATAAAAAATAAATTTCCCAGTTCTAAGGTAAAATTCTATTCAAATCTAAATTTGGCCTCTCAAAAAATAATCGAAGGACTTATCAAATCCAATCTTGACGAAATCAACATTAGTCTAAATGGCTACAATCGTCAAAATTATCAAAAAGTAATGAAGCTAGATTATTTAAAAACTATCAACAATCTTAAACTACTCATCAAAACCAAAAAAGAAAATAATTCCCAGCTCAAAATTCGACTATCTATGACTCTGGTAAAGCACAATGAAAAATCGGCTACAAAATTTATCAAAAAATGGGAGAAAATTGTCGACTCTGTTAGCGTCAATAAAGTCCACAATTACAACAATAGTGTCAAAGATAGCAGTAATAAATTCAAAATTAACTTTCAAAAAACAGCTTTTCCTTGTAAGTATATTTGGGATACGATTACTTTTGATGTTATGGGAGAAATTGTTTTGTGTTGTTTAGATTACGAATCAAAATATACTTTTGGTCAAATCGAAACAAACCCAATTCTCAAGTCGTTTTACTCCTCAAAATTTGAAACCATCCGCAAGAAACATCTTTCTTCCAATTTAAAAGATATTGAAATTTGCCGACATTGTTATACCCCATACAAAAACGGAGTAGAGTGGTTAGTAAAAAAACTATATTAAAATGGACTCAAATTTTTTGTACCCTATTTTTCACAAACTAGATTATTGTCTTCAAAAAGAACTAAAAGACTGTACTTCTGTACTTGATCTTGGCTGTGGTCCCTCATCTCCGATAAAAAACATAAAACATCTCAAATTTAGTCTTGGAGTCGAAGCTTTTAAACCATATTTAGATATCTCTAAACGTCAAAAAATTCATCACAAATACTTACAAAAAAATATTCTAGAAGTTGATTTCCCCAAGAACAGTTTTGATGCTGTAATTTTAATCGAAGTCCTTGAACACCTTTCTAAAAAAGATGGAGTTAAGATAATTAAATTAGCTAACAAGTGGGCCAAAAAGAAAATTATCATCAGTACCCCAAACCAATACTTCCCCATGGGAAAAGTCGATTCAAATCCCTACCAAGAACACAAATCTGGCTGGTCTCTACAACAACCAGAAAAACTAGGTTTCAAGGTTAATGGAGTTAGTGGTCTTAAATTATTTTATAAAGAAGAAAACCATGTTGATAGTCTGGTTTCTCCAAAACCATACGAAAATATTAAATTTAAACCTAAAATAGTTTTTTATTTTATAAACGCTTTCTGTCAAATATTTAATTATTACTTGCCAAAATATTCTTTTGGTTTATTTGCTGTTTTATATAAAAAATGAAACCATTAGTTTCCATCATTATCGTCAATTACAATGGGTACGGACTACTTAAAAATTGTCTTGACTCTATTTTTTTAAATAATTATTCAAATTTTGAAATAATTATTGCTGACAATGGTTCAATCGACAATTCCGTATCAAAGATTAAAAAAAAATATTCTAAATACCAGCTCAAGATTAAAATCCTCAATCTCAAAAAAAACTACGGTCCAGCATATGCCCGCAACCAAGCATTTTTAAAATCTAAAGGAGAGATTATTGCTTTCCTTGACAACGATACTTTAGTAAAAAAAGACTGGATCTCCCAAGTAGTTCCAATTTTTAGATCAAACAAAAAAATCGGTGTGATTCAATCAAAGCTCTTACTTTTAGAACAACCAAATAGGATTGATTATGTTGGAGAGTCTTTGGGTAACCTTGGATTCCTAAAATCAACCGCTCAATACGGAGAAATGGACAACGGTCAATACAATTCACAAAATAATATTCTGGCCGCCAAATCGGCCGGAATGTTTATCAGGCGCCAAGCATTTATCGATGCGGGCAAATTTGATTCTGATTATTTTATCTTTATGGAGGAAACTGACTTAGGATGGAGGGCTTGGTTGGCAGGATACAAAAATGTTTTTTGTCCCAAATCTATCGTTTACCACAAATTTTCTTCTACCAAGGATATTGTCGACCCAAATTTTAATAATTATTTAGTTCGTTTTCATGGCACCAAAAACTACATTCAAACATTAATAAAAAACCTATCTTTTTGGTATTTATTAAAAATAATACCAGTTCATCTAATTTTATGGTTTTGTCTTGCCACCTATCTTTTGCTTACGGGAAAATTTTTATCTGCCAAAAATATTTATAAAGGTATATTTTGGAATATTAGTCATCTAAGACAAACCCTAAGAAAAAGAAAATTAGTTCAAGAAAAACGCAAAGTATCAGACCAAAAATTATTTGTAACATACAAATTGATGTCCAAGACAAACCTTCGCTATTATATTAATAAATTTACAAACTCTCAAAAAGTTATCATTACTCCAGAAAATAATCAAAAATGAAAATCCTTTTTATCATCCCCGAAATAAAATCAATGTTTGGTACCGAAAAAGGAGTTCCAATCCACCCCCACGTTGGGATTGCTTATTTAGTATCTACTTTAAAAAAAAATAACTATCAATTTCAAATTATTGATTGTGGCGTCGAAACCAACTGGCCCAAGCAACTCAAAAAAACTATCGACGATTTTTCTCCTGATATTATTGGTATTACCGGATTTAGTTATGCTTATAATTATCTCTATCAAACCATCAAAAAGGTCAAATCTATTACTTCTATCCCCATTATTTTAGGCGGTCCACATGTTTCGGCCAACAAGGAGAATATTCTAAAAGAAACCAAGGTAAATTTTGCCATGTATGGCGAATCAGAAATTTCACTTATTAACTTTTTAGAAGTATTTGCCTCAAAGCACCCAGACTTTACAAAAGTCCCAAATCTAATTTGGAAAAATAAAACCAAAACCATAATCAACCCTCCATCAAAGTTAATTTATCACCTCGACGATATCCCTTTTCCCGATTATGAAAGCTTTAAGCTTAGCCAGTACCCATGCTTTGACCAAAAAATAATTCCCATAATTACTTCTCGGGGTTGTCCTTATGGTTGTAATTATTGTTCAGTTAGATTATCAATGGGACAATCATTTCGCCCCAGAAGTCCACAAAATGTTCTCAAGGAAATAAAGTACTGGCACAAAAAAGGTTTTACGAATTTTGACATCAACGATGATTGTTTTACACTTGATATCAATCGGGCTGAAATAATATGTGACTTAATTATCAAAAGTAAACTTAAAATAAAATTCCAACTTTATAACGGTATTCGAGTAAACAATATTACCCTTAAGCTACTCAAGAAATTAAAAAAAGCTGGCTGTTTTTTTATCGCTTATGGTTGTGAATCAGGTAGTCAAAAAACTCTAGATCGAATTAAAAAAAATATTACTCTAGATCAGGTTAGGCAAGCGGTAAAGTACACCAACCAAGCCAATATCCGACACGCGGTCAATTTTATTATTGGTCATCAACAAGAAACCTATTCAGATGCCCTAGAAACTCTTTCATTTGCCAAATCACTAGAATGTGATTATGTAAATTTTTACAACCTTGTCCCATATCCTGGTACCGAAGTTTATGATTGGGCAATTAAACATGCCCATTTTCTTATACCAAAAGATCAATACCTCAAACATATTTCCTATCGAGACATTAATCCTATTTTTGAAACTAAAGAGTTTACCAAAGAACAAAGGATCAAAGTGATGAAACAAGGCTTCAATCTCTATGAACGAAAACTTTTTCAGTTCCGTTTTGGAAAAATCCTAGGAACTCTTTTTTATTTAATAACCAGATCTCCTCTTATCGCCCATCTATCAAGAAAATTGGTTTTTGACAATAAAATATTTAATAAAATATTCTATTTTTTGATATCTTCTTCAAAAAATTAGCTTAAACTTAGTTTGCTTTTGTAGCCCCACTGCCAGTAGACTCAACATTCTGCAAAGAATCATAAAGATTTTTTATTTCGTTAACCTGAGGAAATTGTTTGTACATCATCTCAGCCAATTGTTTTGCCTCGTCAACCTTACCAATCTGAGCATATGAGATAGCAGATATATAAGCCACTTGTAGATCATTTGGTTTTAGTTGTTGAATCAGTGTCAAATGTCTCAACAATTCTGTTTCATTTTTTTCTGCCAAATCAATTTGAACCAATGTTAGATAAGTTTGAAATAATCCGGGATTGTAGTGAATTGCAGTCTCATAACCATTTCTGGCCAGGTCTAACCTTCCAATTTTATAAAAAATATTTGCTTGATTGTGATAAGCATCAGCATAGTTTGGCTTAACTGCATATGATTGGCCAAACCCCTTAATTGAGTTGTAATAGTGTTCCATCTTTTTTTCGTTTGTAGTTTCTTCGTTCGCCAATTTATCGTAATCATCGCCAATATTATTCCAAGCGTTGTGGCTATTTGGGGATACCTGGCAAGTATTTACCCATAGATTGTGATTTGTCTGCCAATCGATATTTCGCAAAATAACCCTAGTACCATAAATCAAACACAAACCAGTTAGTCCGATTAACGTCAAAACTTGTTTCTTTTTCCACCATTTTTCAAAATACATTGCCATTATTAATGCCATTCCCAGCGATCCCAAAAACACATATCTTTCTGCCACTAACCAACTAACTTTTACTGGAGCCATAGATGGTGCCGTAGCCGCAAAAATAAAAACTAAAGCAAAAAACATATTTTTATTTTTAAACCAAAACCAACCAACAGCAAAGATATATGTTAACAATATTAACCAGTTTAACCATACCGGAATAATATACATTGTATGGTACAGAGTTAAATCAACCGGGAAAACAACCATTTGTAAATATTTTGGAATTGCTGTTGGGTATTGGAACAATGGGTTGTAAAAATTACTTTCTGACAAATTTACACCTGAATTAACAGATGAAATTCGATTATTAATCATTGGCCAAGCTATCACCAACAACAAACCAAAAGCTAAGACCACAGCAGACAAAACACCAAAAATATTAAGTTTTAATTTAATTTTTTCTGGGAAAGAAATTAATACTAATCCCAAAATTATTATAAAACTAAAACCCCTAATTCTATCGGTAAAAAACGAAATAATCCCAGTAAACAACATCAAAAATAAATATTTCTTTTTTTTAGTACTCAAAAATAAAACACAATTAATTAACTCAGTAAGTACAAATAACGAAGTTAACAAATACGGTTCTCCTGATATCCAGGATACCGCCTCTACATGTACTGGAAAAAGAAACAAGTTTTGACGTTAATCGGACTAACTGGTTTGTGTTTGATTTATGGTACTAGGGTTATTTTGCGAAATATCGA
>JAEHHB010000168.1 GCA_019248165.1 Candidatus Shapirobacteria bacterium S2_F12 | reverse complement strand
ATTATCCTGTAGAAAAGTTTAGGGAAGAACTTGGTGATGAAGTATACAAAATTGTTAAAGCAGTTACTAATGATGGTTCTTTAGATTGGGAAGAAAAGAAAGAACAATACGTTGAAACTGTAAGAAACGGGTCTGAAGGCGCTAAAGCTGTTAGTGTGGCAGATAAAATTAATAATCTAGAATGCTTACTTATAGCTTATAAAGAACAAGGACAAGAAGTTTGGAAACATAAGCCTAAGCCACATGTAGAAAAGAAAGAAGAAACTCCTCAAAAACCATCTTTAAATTGGAACAGAACGAATTATGCACTTGATAAAACTGATGAT
>JAEHHB010000167.1 GCA_019248165.1 Candidatus Shapirobacteria bacterium S2_F12 | reverse complement strand
CTACATAATAAAACCAAGATTAGTAGTATCTCAAGATAACTGGGAAAGAGAAGAGCTTATGTATAAAGAAGCATGTTCTAAAAAGATTAATTAAAATTTATTCTCAATAGCGCCAGTTAGGGATGGTACCTATGACACTATTATCTGGCGCTAGAGGCAGTAAATCAAGAGTTCATAGATGAAACATTCTTCCCGAGTCCAGTAGAAAGAGAAAACTATAGATTAAGTAAAACAGTATTCTTTAGAAGTGGAATGAATCCAAAGAATGCAATATTCAAAAATAATGTAAATCCTGTTAATCCTATTGCGCTACAGTGGATAAGTGCT
>JAEHHB010000166.1 GCA_019248165.1 Candidatus Shapirobacteria bacterium S2_F12 | reverse complement strand
TTTTTTTTCATATCTAGATACAATTTCTGGAAAATTAACTAATGCTTTAGTATCACCACTAATAATGATGCTATTTTTATTGTCTGAAACTATTAACCCATAACACTCAACATGATGACTTGTTTTTATTGAGTCTAGCTTTAATCCGTTATATATAATTCCATTTGCATAAGTTATCAAATGGAATTATATATAACGGATTAAAGCTAGACTCAATAAAAACAAGTCATCATGTTGAGTGTAGCTTTAATCCGTTATATATAATTCCATTTGATAACTTATGCAAATCAATATACTTTTTCATATCTTTTAGATACAAGTTAAGTTCATCTGCA
>JAEHHB010000165.1 GCA_019248165.1 Candidatus Shapirobacteria bacterium S2_F12 | reverse complement strand
GACTTGATTTCTTTATATTTGTTTACTGCTTCCTCGCTGGCATTACCAAAAATTTCTACTACTTTTTCTTTTGTATCCTTTACTCCCGTTTCTACTTCTTTGTTTAATTTTGAAAGCATTTTTTTGATCTCATCTCTGGTTTTTTTTCCTGATTGTGGAGCAAAAAGTAAACCACCAACTGCTCCAATTATTGTTCCAACTAAACCTGTCAAAAATATTTTTCCTTTTTTTGCCATAATTATTTAAATAAAAACTAACAATTCAGTCTAAAGGTTTTATCTCTTTGTGTCAATCAGCTTAATTTTCCACTTCTCTTTCTGGCCAGTGCTTATCAAGTT
>JAEHHB010000164.1 GCA_019248165.1 Candidatus Shapirobacteria bacterium S2_F12 | reverse complement strand
GATGAAAATGAAATAAAAATACTAAAAATGTATCAATATTACCGTGATAGTCTTACATCTGACTCTAATATATTGATTGTTGATTTATCTTTACTTCAACAATCAATATATTAGAGTCAGATGTAAGACTATCACGGTAATATTGATTGTTGAAGTAAAGATAAATCAACAATCAATATATTAGAGTCAGATGTAAGACTATCACGGTAATATATTGATTGTTGATTTATCTTTACTTCAACAACAATCCCAGTATCAGAATTATTAGGTAAAATTTCTTTGTCTTTTACTCGATAAAAGCCAGTCCCAGAATCTTTTGTCCAATCAATAAGTTCATGG
>JAEHHB010000163.1 GCA_019248165.1 Candidatus Shapirobacteria bacterium S2_F12 | reverse complement strand
GCAAATTTGGCAGAAATGACCAACTTAGGGATTCCGGTACCCGCTGGTTTTACAATTTCAACTGAAGTTTGCCAATACTATTATAATAACGGGAAAAAATATGAAAAAATAGACGTATTTTTTCATATTTTTTTTAATTATTAATTATTAATAATTAACAATTAATAATTAATAATTAAAAAAAATATGAAAAAATAGACGTATTTTTTCATATTTTTTTTAATTATTAATTATTAATTGTTAATTAAAAAAAATATGAAAAAATACGTCTATTTTTTTGGCCAAGGTAAGGCTGAAGGCGATAAGGGAATGAAATTTATTTTGGGTGGTAAGGGAGCAAAT
>JAEHHB010000162.1 GCA_019248165.1 Candidatus Shapirobacteria bacterium S2_F12 | reverse complement strand
ATCAATGGCAATAATTCTTAAATCTTCTGGGGAATACTTGGCCATACTCTCTACTAAAATATTATTTAATAAATCAGTTACGGCTGTAAATTGAGATCCAAGAATTGTTAAATTCCCATATTTTGTCAAATTTAATTTTACCTTATTTTCTTTTTCGTCTAATCCCAAATCTATTTCAAAATCATCAGCTTTGCGAGTTTGATTTTTATGAGCTTCAACCGCAATTCTTGTCGCTTTTTCAATAATATTCTCCAAGACAAACAAGATAATTATTCTAGTGATTTAGATCCCCTATTCGATGATGCTGTGAAATTAATAATTGAAACTAGTAAAGCAAGTTCA
>JAEHHB010000161.1 GCA_019248165.1 Candidatus Shapirobacteria bacterium S2_F12 | reverse complement strand
TCTGTTTTCTTGTCAACTACTTCAAAACTAGACAAGATTTCGTTTTGATACGCTCCATCACTTAATCCAGTTACGTTGATAACATCTGAACTCATTTTTGTTTGAGGTATTAAGTATTTACTAATACACTCTGCATTAGGTTTGATTCCACCCAAAGACACCATAAAGGAGACTTTGACATCAGACACTGGTTGTGGATCTGAGTCTGTGGGGGTGGGGCTAAGAGTGTCAGTTGGAGTCGCAGTTGGCTCATTTGTTGGTGTAGCCGTAGGTTTATTAGTTGGAGTCGCAGTTGGCTCATTTGTTGGAGTCGGCCCACTAACCACATTTACCTCCAAAGTCTC
>JAEHHB010000160.1 GCA_019248165.1 Candidatus Shapirobacteria bacterium S2_F12 | reverse complement strand
TAATTTTTCCAAACGGATCTTTTATTACTCCAACTAAAATTGTAGGTGATAAGAAGTCTGATTTGGCGATTCTCTATACTGATTTTATTTATCCGGACATGTACTTCCTCTACAAGATACATTGGACTTAAAAGATGAAGAGCCTGTGATTGCTACAGGTTATTTAAATTATGTCACTCATTTCCACCCCTCAATTTAAGTTTGATCCAAATCAAAAACACCAAACGCGAGGAATTGAAAGTGCTGTTAATCTTTTCGACGGTTATTCTCCAGATCAAACAGGTCCAAATTCTGGATTTATTTATGATCTAGATGCTGTCCCAAACATTTCCCCATCGATCATTT
>JAEHHB010000159.1 GCA_019248165.1 Candidatus Shapirobacteria bacterium S2_F12 | reverse complement strand
GGAAAACAAATTTTATCTCAAGGAATGTTATATGGCCACAAAGAGGCTAATGAAATAATCAAAAACACCCCAGCAGATCAAGTTGTCTATTCAAGAAAATTATCCGAACCACAAGCTTATGTTTCATTTTTCCAAAATATTAATCCCAAAATATTTCAAAAAAATTCTCCCTCCTGGCTTGAATATGAATCAAAGAACCTTTCTTTTCTCGACCAACTCGGAGAGTATTCATTAGATAAATTTGTTTTTAGAGAAATAAATATTCCCAGTGATATGTTATTACCAAACACTTTAATTGTTGGGATTGTAAACAGTTTTTATGGTTTGATAGCCGTTATATTCGTTT
>JAEHHB010000016.1 GCA_019248165.1 Candidatus Shapirobacteria bacterium S2_F12 | reverse complement strand
TTAAATCTGATTTAGAATATTTCAAAAAACAAATCGATTCAGCTGTTCCTGTGTGGGATTTTATTATTCAATCTCAGATTAAGGTCAATAACGTCCAAACTGTTTGATAGTGTCAAGAGTGACTCCCCTTTTTTGAACATAATCAAGTGCAGAATTTCCTAATACATGAGAGGTAAGAATATAGTTGTAAAATTTGGCAACTTGGGTGTTAATTTCTAATAAATTTTTTTTAAGTGAATCTTTTTCAGAAACAAATTCGCTTTTTTTTAAAACAATTCCGGCTATGGCGGCTAGTTCAGTCAACGCCTCACGAAAGTCGAGTCTTTCATATTCTTGCAAGAAGGTAAAAATGTCGCCAGATTTGCCACAGCCAAAACATTTGTAAATTTGAAGTTCTTCGGATACGGTAAAAGATGGAGTTTTTTCGCCATGAAAAGGGCAACAGGCGATGTGGTTTCGTCCGCGTTTCTTGAGAGGAAGATAACGGTTGATAACATCGACAATGTTGAGTTTTTGTTTGATTTCGTCGACTTGGTTATCCACAAAAGTATTATAGCAATAAGCTTGTCAGTTTATCAGATTTTTGACTATTAGGACAAAGACCGCAATAAATAAAACAATGACCTGGTGGTTATAAAAAAAATGCCGTTAGTAAAATGATTAGTACAAAGAGGAAACTCCTCAGTTGCAACTATCAAGTTACTAACGGCGCTGGACAAAAAGGTGGATTAGGTTTTTTTGGGTTGACTGTCGTAGCCTTCGGAGGGTACCGACCCAACAAGGTAGGGTTGATCAACACACTGGCCGATTGTCAAGAGCAAACGCTCGCGGTTTGGCTTGATACCAGTCAGTCGGTTGTCGCCGTCGAATACTAGGTCGTATTCTCCTTTGGATCCGTAGAGCACCAGGTTAGCGCTAAAAGCAAGTTCGTCTTTTCCAAGGACAGTGTCCAGGCCGAGGTCGTCAAACACAAGCCGATAGAGCGACCCAACGGGGAAGGTTACCTCGTAACCATAGGTTTCGGTTTTGGTGGACAAAAGTCCAAGTATGGCCAAATGAGCACGGTCAAGCTTGTCGTTTTGGTACAGATGCCTTCTGATGTAACGACCGTTTTCGTCAATATTGCGATTCATGCCAACACCCCCCAATATTTATTTGCCTTTGAATAGGCAACTTTTTAAACAAGAAACTCTATATTTAAAAAATAGCCTATTCAAAAAACCTAATCCACGATTTATTAAAGTACGAGTAACTTTGTGTTGTGAAGTGTTGATATTTTACCAAAATTAGGACAAAATATCAATTTTTTGTCAATATTGTCGGTTAATAATAAAGTCGATGCCGTCAGAAATTTGAGAACGAAACGGTTGTTGGGATAAGAATTTTAAATCAGTATCAAAAATTTCTCGGGCTTGTTGCGAATATTTTTTCGCAAGAAGTTTACCATGTTCAAGGCTACCAACTTGTTTCATTTGGTCGATTACCCAACTAATCTCGTCTGGTGTTTTTTGGGTTCGATTTTTTAGAAGAATTGATTTTAGTTTTTCTTTGTTTTGAGAATCAATATTATTTAGCAGATGAACCAGCATAATTGTCCTCTTGCCTTCATAGATATCATTACCAGTTTGTTTTTTTTGACCAGCAAAATCGGAGGTAAGATCGAGTAAGTCGTCAATTATCTGGAAAGACCGGCCCAACATGACACCAAAACGATAAATTGATTCTAACTGTGGTTCGGTTGCCCCACCCAATATTGCCCCCAAACGCATCGGGCCAGCGATAGTGTAATAGCCGGTTTTACTCTCTAAAATTAATAAAATATCCTCTTCGGTGAGGTCAAAACGATTTTCTTGGGTCCATTTAATCTCTATTGTCTGGCCTAAGATAGTTCGATTTACCATATTAAAAAATTCCTGATGAATTTTTTGAGCTAGATTTCTGTCTAAAGTAGAGTAATTTTGTGATAAAACTTGCCACATAAGGACATGCAATGCATCGCCAGCATTTATAGCTAGTTCATTTCCATAAATTTTTTGAATAGCGGGTAATCCTCGGCGTTGTTCTGATTGGTCCTCAATATCGTCGTGACCAAGGATCCAGTCTTCGGAAATTTGCATGGCGGCAGCGGTAGCCAAACTTTTGTCGAGGCCAAAGCCCATCGCCTGAGCCGATAGTAAAACTAAAGAAGGTCGAAGATATTTTCCCTTTCTTTGGGGATAATCGGATACCATTTTAAAATGAAAATCGAGAAGTGGTTGATATTTTGAATCTATTTGGCAAAAAGAAGGATAGTCTGTTACTTGGTTTAAATTAGTTTCAATATAAGGCCAGACTATTTTTTTGTAATTATCTAAAACATCTAAAAATTTATGAAATTGAGACATTTTGAGTTTCTTGATTTTTAACTTTTTGAGTACCTAAGGTTAACAGTCGTCCTAGTGTGTAGGGGTAAATCATATACATAACTTCAAAAGTGGCAACGGAAAGTTCGAAGGCTGAGGGAATTTGATTGGTAATAAAGAAAGCACCGCCACCCAAAACGAGAGCGTTTTTAAGACTGGTTCGCATTTTTTCACGAAAAACTCGGGAAACAATTTTTGGGTCAATACCGGCTAATTTGGCAACTTTAGCATCGTTGGTGCTATTTTTGTAGCCAGCATGAATAGTGGTTAAAAAAGTGCCAACAGCGGTAACAAAATTCATCGGAGTATTTTGGCGAGTAAGGTCTACTTTTAAAAGAAGACCTTGGAAAGCGGTGGGGATATGACGGAGAAGAAAAATAATTCCAATAGTTAGGACTCCGCCAAAACCACCAATAGTGGCTAAAAGTCGATTGTATCGAATGCGGGCATAAAGAATCTTTTGATTTCTTTTGAAAATAAAGCGAACGAGCCGCCAGATAAGACGCAGAGCAATCATAAATAAAACGGCGCTACCGATATAGGTAAAAATAGTGTTCCAAGGTAAGGCGGTAGTTTCGGTTATTTTGAAAAAAGGAAACTTAAAAATGGTCCCCTTGAGGGGGTATTGGGGATAAGGGACCCATTTGTATAAAAATTTGGCCCGGTCAAGAGGTTTGTTGTAGAAATCAACTAAAAAAATACGTCCTGCAGAAAAGAAAGCAATGGCGTTAACAAAAAAGTTAAAGATAAAAAAAACAATAGCACTGTTCCCTTCTCTGACTTTTTTGGAAAATACTACTAATTGTTGTTTTTCTTCGGTTTTGTCTAATTCATCTTCGAAATCTTTTAGGGGTTGATTAAGAACATTACCAATAAGCCGAAGGGGCATGAAAAGAACATTTTGAAGGACACCGATAAGTAAAACAGAAAGCCAGATTTGGTGAGTAATATAATAAAGACAAAAAAAGATGCTGGTATAAAGTCGAAAACTACCACCGCGAAAAAACCAGATAAAAAGATAGATTAAAAAGACAAGCAAAAAAGTAGTAAGTAAGGGAAGAAATTTACGACTGTTGTCAATTTTGCGGACTTGAGAAAAAGTTGATTGGGTTTCGACCATTGGTTAATTATACAATCTAATTTATACTGTAACTATGCCAGAAAATAAGGAGATTGGGGTACAACCAATAGAAAAACAAGAAACATCGGTAAGGATGGTTGATTTGCAGACCGATAGAGTGGCTAATGTACCGCCTGAAGTAAAGACTTGGATGAGGAAAATTGAAGAAGATCCAACAATTACAAAAAACAACAACCAACAAGCTAAGGGGGACGATGATTCAATCCTCCAGCCGATAGCAACTACAGTAACAAAAGTAACACTGCCTACCACTAAAAATACTTTTGTTGGTGGTTTTTCTCAGCCGACAGATAACGCCTGGAGGTGGTTGACAACATTTATACTAAGGATTATCAAAAAGAGTCAAGGTAATGTAAAATTTAAAGAGGAATGAACTCATCTGAAATTATTAGTATTTTATCTAGCTTTATCATTTCTGTAATAATAGTACTGTTAGTGGTGTTACTCATTTTGTTTTTGGGTTGGATAGTTTTACTTTGGTATAAATGGCGAGATAGAGAAGAAAAATCGTTAAAACAGGTAAATTTGTTTATTGCAGTTCCACAAGATAATGAAATAAAAATTGATGCCACCGAACAAATCATTAGCTCTTTTGCCAGCATGTATAAAACTGCAAAACCCAAATTTTTACAGTCTTTTGTGAGCCAACCAAGCGCATCTTTGGAAATTATTGGAACTAATGAAGATATAAAATTTTATATTTCGGTGCCTGACAAGTACCAAGATATGATCGAAAAACAAATATATAGTGTTTACTCGGGTGCTGATATAAAAGTTACCGAAGAGCCAAACATTTATACCGACAAAGGGTTTGTTGAGTATTCTTGGTTGGTGTTAAAAAAATTACCTCATTACCCGCTAAAAACATACAAAGAAATTAGTACCGACCCATTGTCATCAATTACCTCAACCTTGTCAAAACTAAGCCAAGGAGAAACGGTGTCGATTCAATTGGTGATTTATCCGACAGATGGATCGTGGGCAAAATCAGGGAGAAGCTTTATTAGTAGTACTAAAAAATCAGAATCTAATCCTGAAAAGGCGGCATATAAGGTCGATGCAAAGCAGCTTGAAGCTATTGAACAAAAATGTAGTAAGGTGGGATTAGAGACTGCGATTCGAATAGTGGCGGTGGCACCATCAAAAGAAATAGCTAAGACAAATATAGCCAATATTAAGGCTTGTTTCGGCCAATATGAATCACCATGGAATAAACTAAAAAGTAAAAAAATAAGGTTTAAATCAATGTTTATGGAAGATTTTATTTATAAATACCCCGTTCCGCTTTGGTTTAAAAATAAAACGATATTGTCAGTGGACGAGATTGCTTCAATTTTCCACTTACCTAACAAATCAATCGAGACTCCAAACATCTTTTGGTTAAAGGCCAAAAAGGCTCCGGCACCGGTAGAGTCGCCACAGGAAGGAATGTATATTGGTGACAATTTATATCGAGGAATCAACAAAAAATTTTGCATGACGCCAACTGACCGACAAAGACATTTTTATATTGTGGGACAAACCGGTGTGGGTAAGTCGTGGTTGTTGGCAGACATGGCTCTTCAAGACATAAAAGCTGGCAGAGGGGTATGTTTTATTGATCCCCATGATACATTTGAAAGTATTTTGGAAAGAATTCCACCAGAGAGAGTCGACGACGTGATTTATTTTGACCCTTCCCAAACAGATCGACCGATGGGGTTTAATGTGATGGAGTGTGAACGTGAAGATCAAAAAGATTTTGTAACCAGCTCGATTATTAATTTGATGTATAAATTGTATGATCCTTACAAAACAGGAATAGTTGGCCCGAGATTTGAACATGCCATCAGAAATATTATGTTGACAGTAATGACCGAACCTGGGGCAACATTTATTGAAATTGTTCGATGTTTAACTGATCAATCTTATGTCCAGGAATTAATGCCAAAGATTAAAGACCCGATGGTAAGAAGGTACTGGACTGACCAGATTGCCCAGACCTCAGACTTTCACAAATCGGAAGTGTTGGATTATATCGTGTCGAAATTTGGTCGATTTATTACTAACACTATGATGAGGAATATTATTGGTCAATCAACTTCATCTTTTAATTTTCGAACTGCCATGGATGAAGGGAAAATTTTGATTATAAATTTGGCAAAAGGAACCATCGGTGAAGAAAATTCTGCTTTCTTGGGTTTGGTGCTGATACCGAAAATTTTAATCGCTGCTATGAGTCGCCAAGATATACCAGAAGATAAACGACGAGATTTTTACCTATACGTTGACGAGTTTCAAAATTTTGCAACTCAAGATTTTGCGGTAATCTTGTCCGAAGCTAGAAAATATCACTTGAATTTGACAGTCGCCAACCAATTTATTTCTCAAATGGATGACGAAGTTAAAAACGCGGTTTTTGGAAACGTTGGGACAATTTGTAGCTTCAGATTGGGTATTTCTGATGCAGGCTTTTTGACAAAACAGTTTCAACCAGAGTTTGGTGAACGTGATTTGTTAAATCTGGCTACTGGAGAAATTTATTTAAAAACCATGGTAAACGGAACACCAAAAGACCCCTTTTCAGTTAAAGTGGCTGCTATAGAAAAGAAAAAGCCAGGGAATCCTAAAATGGCAGAGATGATAAAACGACTTTCAGCATTGAAATACGGCCGACCAAGAGCTATTGTTGAAGCAGAAATAGCACAGAGAGCGAGACTATAAGTAAAATTTCTAAGATCTAATTTCTAATATCTCAAAAAACCACACAAATGTCATTGCGAGCGTTAGCGAAGCAATCTCATAGGAATTTAGGCGGATTAAATTAATATTGAGTAATGATATTTGTGGTCACAATGAGATTGCCACGGCCTTCGGCCTCGCAATGACGTATATAATAATAGGGGTTTTACATTGCCAGAGAGATTGCCAATCAATGACGTGTTTAGAGTTCTTTGAGTTTAATTCCGCGGGACTCTTCTTTTGAGTCGATTAATTCCAAATATTTTTCGGTAGTAGAAATTCGTTTGTGACCAACGACTTGGGAGACGACATCAATCGGGACTCCTGATTTAAGCTGGAAAACGATAAAAGTATTTCTAAGGTCATTAACTTTTATGCCTTTGATGTCGGCTTTAATAAAAAATCGATTTAAAAGGCTTCTAATATTTCTAGCTAACAAAGTTTTGCCGGTTTTGGTGACAAAGACGTTTTTTGACCTAGTTGGATAGCGACCGTCGTTTAAATACTTTTGAAGTGCAGTTTTGGCGGAATTATTGAGGGGAACGTTTCTGACAGGATGGCTCTCATAGCTTTCAATCAAAATATCATTGTCTTTGATGTTGTCCAATTTTAAGTTTTCAATTTCTTTAATTCTTAGGCCTGCTTGAAGCATTAATTCGACAATAGCAGTGGCTCGACTGTCATTGCGACAGGCATCACGAAGTGAACGATATTCGACTGGTTTCAAAATCTTGGGCAAGTCGTTTTCGTATTTTGGATGTTTAACCTCTAGAGATGGATCAATTTCAATGATTTTTTCATTTTTTAAGTGTGAGAAAAAATTTTTTATAGAATTTAATTTACGAGAGATTGACTTGGCGGTGTAATCGTTTTGGGTCAAATCTGCTTTGAAAGAATCGATATCCCCTTCTGAAATTTGGCTTATGTAGTCGTATTTTTTTGGTTTTAAAAA
Organism: Candidatus Shapirobacteria bacterium S2_F12; assembly: GCA_019248165.1. Lineage (GTDB taxonomy): Bacteria > Patescibacteriota > Microgenomatia > UBA12405 > UBA12405 > WARW01. The sequence goes on along the minus strand of JAEHHB010000016.1, from coordinate 11,132 downwards.
AGAAATAAGTTGGTTTATGTCACCTTTGTAGGCTACAATAGTATTAGTCGACTTGCCTTTTTGAGCAAGCGCATCAATAAATTTGTTTAAAGCTTCAGTTATTAGGATGTCAGTCATATCTTATAATTGTAAACGACTAAATTATGACTTATAGTAACATAAATTAGGATAAATTACCACTTATGGATAAAATTAAAAAAATTTCTTTCGGATTAATCGGGTTAGTTTTAATTATTTCTACTTTACTGAACATAAGGAATCAATATCTAACACTTAAGGATGCGGAAAAGAAAAACAGAGAATTAAGTATAAAAGTTGAAAACATGGCGAAACTTAAACAAAAAATGATAAAACAAATAGAATTTGCCACTAGTAGTGCTTTTGTCGATCAACAAAATAGGCAATTATTAGGATTGGGTACAGACAAGGATTACTGGTTAGTGTTACCTGAAGAAAAAAAAATGAATTTTTATAATGAGATTACAGAGGTTGTTGAGATTCCAAATTACCAACAGTGGTTAAGTCTGTTTACTCAATAGAACTACTGTGTTAGAATATCGGACAAGTCTCCTACGCATAAGGCTAAGGAAGACTGTACATGCGGGGTAGTGTACGGCTGCACGTGAGGCTCATAATCTCACAGACCTGGTTCAACTCTAGGCCCCGCAACAAACAAAGAGGTCGTCATTAATTTGACGGCTTTTTTGTTTGTTGAAACCTCTTGTCACTCGATAAACTCGTGACATTTCCCTTAAAAAGGGAAACTTTTATACAAAACCCCTCTGTCCTTCGAATTTCTCCCTTTGGTTAAAGGGAGAAATTTTATGAAAAAGTGGGTATGCATGGACTCGGACCATGGACCCCCGACTTATAAGATCGGTGCTCTAACCAACTGAGCTACATACCCTTTTTAAAAACCTAAAGTAGCAGGAGTGGGGCTCGAACCCACGACCTTAGCGTTATGAATGCTACGCTCTAACCAGCTGAGCTACCCTGCCTTGGTTTTGTATCACGAATTATATCAATAATAAGGGTTATTTTCTATAAAATCAGCCACTTAATCCCATAGCAGATAAAACTTCGTCGAGGGTTTTTTGGGCCTCAATAGCAGCTTTCTTACTACCCTCTTCAATAATACTGTCGATAATATCGAATTTGCCCTCAAATTGAGAACGGCGTTCTCGAATAGGGGTCAAAAATTTGTTGATAGCTAAAGCAAGTTTTGTCTTAACTTCAACATCACCTACCTGGCCTACCAAATATCTTTTTTTGAGATCGGTAACTTCGGTTAAATTGTCATTGAAAGCATCGTGATAGATAAAGACAGGATTACCTTCGACGTGGCCCGGATCGGTTGGTTTGAGACGAGTTGGATCGGTATACATACTCTGAACCTTTTTGTTGACAGTTTCCTCATTGTCAGAAAGATAAATACAGTTACCAATAGATTTGCTCATTTTAGCTTGACCATCTGTGCCAACAAGTGTCCCACCGTCACCAATTAAAGCTTTTGGGATTGGGAAAACTTCATCATATATTTTATTAAAATCTCTGGCAATTTCTTTGGTTACCTCAACATGGCTTTCTTGGTCACGCCCGACAGGGACTAAATTGGCTTTGACCATAAGAATGTCGGCGGCTTGAAGTACTGGATAATTTAAAAGCCCAAGAGAGGGCTGTTTGATACCAAGGTCGTGCATAACATCTTTGAGGGTCGGGACTCTTTGGCAACGAGGGACAGTAATTAAATTACTAAAAATAGAGGAAAGATAGGTTACTTGAGGAACTTGGCTTTGTTGATAAATTACACATTTATTTGGGTCAATACCAACAGAAAGGTAGTCGAGGACCAGTCCTCTGGCTCTATTTTTGATTTCTTGGGTTTTTTCTTTGGAAATTGCAGTAGTTAGGGTGTGTAAATCGGCAATAATAAAAAAACAATCATAGTCATGTTGAAGTTTGACTCTGTTTTTGAGAGTGCCAACATAATGACCAAGATGAAGCGGGCCAGTTGGCCGGTCACCAGTTAGAATGCGAGGTTTTTGTTTAATTTGTGTCATAAGTTTATTTATAGTTAAATTTTAACATTGAAGATAATTAATAAGATGATTAGCTAATATTTCACTACTATTAAAGATAGTAATATTTTTATCTAATTTAATTTTTTGAAAAAATACGGGAATTTCAGTACAACCCAAAACAATTCCATTAAGATTATTTGATTTGATAAATTTATTTATCTTTTTAGAGATTAAATCATAATTTATTTTTTCAAAGTCTGAATTAATAATTAATCTAATATTTTTTTCCAAAATATTTTGTAAATCTAAATCTGGATTAAATATTTTTTTAGAATTATTTTGATAAAGTTTAAACTTTAATGTATTTGGTGTAGCTAAAATACCAATGTTTTGACAATTACTTTTATCTATTTTTTCGTTAACTAAATTTATTAATGAAGGAAAATTAAAATTAGACAATTTATTAATTTTTGGATAAATTATGTGAGCAGTGTTGCAACACATAACCACAATATTTGGCTTTAATAAATTAAACTGGTCAATTGTTTTGAATAATTGTTTTTGACCTTGTAAAATTTTTGATTCATCAGAAATAAAATCATCGATAGAAACTGAGTCCAAAATAATCTCTGGCATCTTTATACCATCTTGATTAATTTTGTTGATTAAAATTTGAAGAAAAAAAGAGCTAGCGTTGGCTCCTAGGCCACCAATAATGCCAATTTTTTTGTTTTGTGTCATGTTTGTAATTTAATTGATAAGTAAAAGGGAGATATAAAAAAATCTCCCAAAGTCGGGAGATTGATATTTTTTTGAAAAATAATTTTATGCCATTAAAACGTCTCCCGACTGGGCTAGTTGAAGTCGCCAAGAACGAGATAATTTTATAAATGACATAGTTGAGACAATAATAACACAAATTTAGGACAAAACCCACTCCGTTTCACGGACCTCCCTCAAAAAGGGAGACTTCATGTCGTACTAGATAGATTGATTAGATTTCAAACGAGATTGCTTCGTCGTTTCACTTCTCGCAATGACGTAATCGTATTATGATATAATTCATCCTAGTTTATTAGAGTCGGAATCAGGTAATCGAAAGATGAAGGGATTTTGACTAAAAAAGAAAAAAAATGACAAAAGAAAAACATGAAATCAAAGCTGAAATTAGAACTGCTTTGGGCCGAAAAGTTAAACATATAAGAAAGCAGGGGTTTATCCCAGCTACAATTTACGGTAAGGGTCTGGAATCAAAATCAGTTCAATTTTTGGCTACAGAGCTTGAAAAATTATTTGAAGAAGCAGGAGAATCAACTTTAGTAAATTTAATTTTAGAAAAAGAATCTTTGCCAGTACTATTTAGAAATCCACAATATCATGTAATAGACGGGGATTTGATTCATATTGATTGCTATAAAGTTAATTTGAAAGAAAAAATTTCGACTATGGTTCCAATTGAATTTATTGGTGAATCACAATCGGTTAAAGATGGTAATACACTTGTTACTGTCACCGATGAGATAGAGATTGAAGCCTTACCAGCAGATTTGCCTGAAAAAATTGAGATTGATTTGTCGGCACTGGAAACCTTGGAATCAAGTATCACTGTGGCTGACATAAAAATTGACCTCTCTAAGTTGGAAATTAAAACTGATCAAGAACAATTAATTGCTAAGACTGAAGAACCTAGAGCCGAAGAAGAAATTGTGGCTCCAGCTGAAGAAGTTGCTCCGGGTGATGTCCCAGCAATGAACCAAAAGACCGACGAAGAGAAAGAAGCCGATGAAAAAGCAAAGGCTGAGGCGGAAAAAGAAAAAGAATAAACTTATTGAGTAATTTGATAAAAAAGCCTATCAATATCTGATCGGATTGGATCAAGTTGGTGGGCTTTTTTGATGGACTCAATAGCCTGAGACGACATACCTAAAATAGATTGAATTTGGGCTAATTGGAGATAATCATTACTCGTTTTTATTTCTTGGTTGTTTAATTGAGACAATTTGATTTGAAGTTGTTGTGGCATGTAAGACAGTTTGTAGTTGTCAACTTGTTCGGGATTAAGTTTTGATTCTAAACTGGCGGCATTATCCCAATCATTATTTTGAACAAGCAATTGCCACAACTCGAGGCGGCCAAGATAACTAACACTCCCTTTTAGGTTAGATAATTGGATTTTGGACTGAGTATAAATATCGGAGTATTTTTTAAGTGAGTAAATATTTAAACTTATTAAAAATAATAAAGTTACTAAAATAATTAGTTTAAATTTCATATAAAATCCCTCTCCCCTTCGGGGCTTCTCCCTTTGAAGAAAGGGAGACTTTTATATAGCGATAGGCCAGGAAGAAGTAATTAATAACTCTTTGGGTAAATTGTATTTGGAAATTAAATCTTGGTAGACAATTTCAGTGACAAAAGGAATAAAAGGATGAAGGAGTTTGAGAGATGTGATTAAAACAGTCAGTAAAACAGAAACAGTATTTTCTTCGTCACCTGTAGTTGAGTCAAGCCTCTTTTTGGCATCTTCGATATAAATATCGCAAAATTCGTGCCAGAAAAATTGATATAAGTCTTCACTGGCTTGACCGAAACGATAATTATTTAGGTTTTTGGTGGTGGAGACGATGATATTATTGAGTTTAGTAAGAATTGATCGATCAGCTTCTTCAAATCCCTCTAAATCTCCCTTTGACAAGGGAGACTTTAATAAAGCGACTTTAAAGTTTGGATTGGTTTCGCGGAGACGATCGATGAGCATTTCGACAAAGCGAGAGGCGTTCCAAATTTTGTTGACAAAATTACGTTGGGCACGAATTTTGTCTTCGGAAAGTGAAATGTCGCTCCCTGGAGCTACCCCAATAACTAAAGCCATACGGAGAGCATCGGCACCATAGACATCAGACATAGTTAATGGATCGATAACATTTCCCTTGCTTTTGGACATTTTTTGACCTTTACTGTCAGTTACCCGAGAATGCATGTGAGCGACTTTGAAAGGGATTTGACCAGTAGTATAAACCCCAAACATAATCATGCGAGCCACCCAGAAAAAGAGAATATCCCACATAGTATCGAGAACAGTGGTGGGATAAAAATATTCAAAATCAGGAGAATGATGGCCATCAGGGCTCCAACCTAGAGTAGAATAAGGCCATTGGCCAGAGGAAAACCAAGTATCAAAAGTATCGGTCTCTTGAAGAATGTTTGGACCAGATTTTAGGGCTTCGGATTCGGAAAGATAAAATTTAGAACCGACTGGAGCAATTAAAGATTGAAGACCAGTTTTTATTTCCTGATAAGAACTGTTTTTGATAACATCAGTCCACAAACCAGTGACGGTTTCGTTTTTGGAATTAATAAAAGTGATATTAATATTGGGAGTTTGGTCAAGATTGTACCAAGCAGGGATACGATGACCCCAAACAATTTGGCGAGAAATTGGCCAATCTTTGATGTCTTTCATCCAGGTTAGGAAAGATTTTTTGAAACGAGTAGGAAAAATTTTGACTTGGTCGGTTTTGACGACCTCTTTGGCTTTGTCGGCCAGAGGTTTGATTTTGACAAACCATTGAGGAGCAGTGATAGGTTCGATGGGACGGCCACATTTGTAGCAATGACCAACTTCGTGAGAATGATTGGTGATTTTGTCCATGAGGTTAGCTGCGGTCAAATCATCAATGACCATTTGACGGACTTGGTTGGGGTAAAAACCACGATATTTGTCAGGAACATTAAGGTTTGCTTTACCATCATAATCAAAGATGCGAACAAATTCCAAATTGAATTTTTTGCCCATGTCATAATCTTCTGGAGAATGACTGGGAGTAACTTTGACAGCGCCGGTACCAAACTTGGGGTCGACAGAATCTTCAAAAATTATTGGAATTTCACGATTGACCAAAGGGAGTAAAAGTTTTTTGCCAACAAGATGAGAGTAGTGTTTGTCATTGGGGTTAACGGCGACAGCAGTATCACCCAACATAGTTTCGGGGCGAGTAGTAGCGACAGTAACAAATTGATTATCTTCCCCTATTATGGGGTATTTGAAATACCAAAGGTGAGAATCAACGGTTTTATGTTCGACTTCGAGGTTGGAAAAAGCAGTGCCACAAAAAGTGCAGTAATTAACAATTTTTTCGTCACGATAAACTAAACCTTCGTTGACCATACGATTGAAAACAGCATAAACGCGAGCAATATGGTCAGGATCCATAGTAAATTTTTCTCGAGTCCAATCGAGAGAAAAACCAAGACGTTTAAGTTGGTTTTTGGCGACATCACGGTTTTCGTTGACGTAATCAAAAATTAATTTAAATAAAGTTTCACGATCGTAATCAAAACGGGATTTACCCTGTTTTTGAAGATATTTTTCAAAAACAAATTGAGTTTCGATACCGGCATGATCAGTACCTGGAAGCCAAAGAGTGGGATCACCCAACATACGGTGGAAACGCACCATAATGTCTTCGACAGTGAATAAGGCGTGTCCGGCATGGAGGGGGTTGTTAGCATTTGGAGGTGGCAAAATTACAGTGAAAGGTTCTTTTTCAAGTCGGGATTTTGCGGGATCTTTGGGGACTTTGGGAGTAAAGGCGCCGGAGTCTTGCCAAGTGTCGTAAATTTGGGCTTCGTTTGCGGGATTGTAAGCTTTATCCATAGGGATATTTTAACATTTAAAAACCTCTCTGTCCTTCGGACATCTCCCCTTAAAAAAGGGAGAAGTCTTAAATTCATTTGAATGATAAAATTAAGAACATGACTCAGAAAAAAATTTATAAACTTCATCAAGACCAGGCCCATGGGAAATATAAGAAAGAAATGTTGGAGTTGGTTTGGGGTCATAGCTTGATAGTTAAAAACATTGCCATAGAAATTGCCGAAAAAATGGAAAAAGAGTATGGTTGCAAGATTGACAAAAAACTAGTTGAAATTGGAGCATTACTTCATGATATAGGGGTTTATGATTACTTTGATGATGATTTTAATATTGGTGGAAAATATATTCTTCATGGCAGAACCGGATATGAAATTTTGATTAAAGCGGGAGTATCGAAAAAGAGAGCCCGATTTTCTTTGGTACATATTGGGGTGGGTTATGAAAACGACATACCAGTAACAGTTGAAGAAGAAATTGTGGCTTATTCGGATAACTTTCATTCAAAAATTCCGGTTAGATTTAATTCCTATGAAGGAGAAAAGAAGCATTTGGAAGGATTTGATCTGGATAAAGGGGTTTTGTTTGAGAGGTTTAAAGATAAATATGGACTCCCGGACTTGAAAAACTTGGAGAAGAAATATAAAAAATGGCAAGAAGAGTTTAATGAATGGATAAAGGAAACCCACCTTACCCTCCGTTAAAAAGGGTTTTGGGACAAATAAATTCCAATGAGATTGCTTCGTCGTTTTACTCCTCGCAATGACGTTATTAACGGTAGTGTGAGTGAAAGGAACAATATTGTTATAATTACGGCAATGCAGATCCTTGATATTAAAGATAACTACAATCAAATAATAAAACAAACAGCGGAATTGATTTTGGATGGTGGATTAGTAGTGTTCCCTAGTGACACGGTTTATATTTTGGCGGTTGATCCAACCAATGAAAAAGGAGTAAAGAAATTACTCGAGTTTAAGAATCGTTGGACAGGAAAAGCAATTTCGGTGGCAGTATTGAACAAAAAAATGGCCGAGGATTTTGTAACTTTAAACGAAAATAGTAGAGGAATTTATAAAAATTTGTTACCAGGACCATTTACGATTGTGAGTGAGGGAAAACACAAAGTAGCACCAGGAATTGAAGCGGAAAATGGGACGTTGGGAATAAGAATACCGGATAATAAATATATCCATGATTTAGTGGAATTAGTAGGCCGGCCAATTACAGCAACTTCGGCAAATTTATCAGGGAGAACACCAAATTATTCGATTCAAAGTTTCTTGAGGCCTTTGTCGAAGAAAAAAATGGAAATGATTGACTTAATCGTTGATGCAGGTAAATTACCGAGAAATAAACCGTCGACTGTCATTGATGCAACTGAATCGGAAATAAAGATTTTGAGACGAGGAGATTTAATCACTGGGAAAACAACAAATTTAATCAGTAAATCAGAAAAAGAGACAGAAAAGATAGCGGAGTTCCTGTTGTCTAAATCCCTCTCTGGGCAAAACCCACCCACCCTACGGGCACCCTCCCTTGAAAAGGGAGGGCTTAAAACAAAACATAAACCGTTGGTGTTTTTGTTGTCGGGCGATTTGGGATGTGGCAAAACAGTTTTTAGCCGTAAAATAGGACATTTGTTGGGAGTGAAAGAGAAAATTACCAGTCCAACATACATGATTTATAATGAATATTTAATCTCCCCTAACCCCTCTTTGATAAGAGGGGAACAAAACTTAGAACAAAACCCACCCACCCTGTGGGCACCCTCCCTTGAAAAAGGAGGGCTAAAAATGTTTTTACATATGGATTTGTATAAAATTACTTCAGAAAAAGATTTGGAAGAAATAAAGTTTCTTACTTTATTTTCTGAAGATACGGTTAGCTGTATTGAGTGGCCGGAACAAATGGGAGAAAATTTTTTGGATAAGTTGAAAGAAAAAACTAGGGTGGTGTCAGTAAACTTTGAATATGTGGATGAAGAAACGAGAGAGATACGATACTAGACACTAGATTCAAGATTCTTGAATAAAATAAAAATACGTCATTGCGATCCGCCAGTTGGCGGAGAAGCAATCTCAACGAGATTGCCATGTCGCTTTTGTTACTGCTCCTCGCAATGACGAAACTTTATTATTTTTATAAAATCTTGAAGGAGGCAATAAAGGCGTCACATTCGGTTTTGAGAGATTCAAGTCCATTATGGATGCATTGAAGAGTATAGTTTTTACCGCCTGATTGCAGATCAACAATTGTTTGAGCATTTATGTCGTATCTAAATGTTTTTTGGCCTGAAACTAATAAGGTGGCGGTAAACTGACGATTGGGGTGGGCCCATGACCACTTTTCCCCCGTACTTACGTGTACTGCAAAATTTCCAGCCTTGTTGATAAAAGTATATCGATTTCCACTGGGTTCAGTGTCTTGGTGTACCTGTCTTTGGCTGTTGTAAGAGACTGAAAAGGCATCTTCTTCGCTTTGATAGGTTTTAGTGTCTTTAGAGTTTAGGGCAGATTTTGTAGGAATTACTGTCGGAATTAGTTTTGGAGTAGCAGTGGCAGTAGCTATTATGGTTGTGACTGGAGTGATGACAACGGAAGAGGTTGAGGCGTCTTGTTCTGGTGGTTGGACAATATCGGTCGGAATAAGTTCAATTTTGGGGGTACTTGACGATGTGTAAGTTGACGTATTACTTTCTTGGTATATCTTAAAGAGGAAATATCCACCAATTGTTGATAAAATTACCAGAATAATAGTCAGAACCAAATAAGTACTATTTTTATTTTTCATACAATTATAATTAATATCATACAGAATAATGAAAATATTGGCAATAGAAACCAGTTGTGATGACACTTGTGCTGCAGTTTTGGACAACGACAAAATATTGTCAAATATAATTTCTTCTCAAACAGATTTGCACTCAAAATGGGGAGGAGTAGTACCGGATATCGCTAAAAGAGCACATACCGAAAGAATTGATGCGGTGATTGCTGAAGCATTGCTTCGCTCAAAATTTCTAATTTCTAATTTCCAATTTCTAAAAAATAAGGAAGAAAAAGTAAACAAAATTATTGAAGAAGGGATGAAAGAAATTGATGTAATTGGGGTAACATTGGGACCAGGATTGGCAATTGCTCTCGGGATCGGGGTAAATAAAGCGAAAGAGTTGGCGATAAAATACAACAAAAAATTAGTGGCAGTAAACCACATTGAAGGACATATTTGGGCTAATTTTTTGAAAAATAAAAATGGAAAACCCGAAAGAAATTTGGAATTTCCAGCACTGGCTCTGACAGTGTCGGGAGGACATACGAAAATAATACTAATTTCTAATAACCAATTTCTAAATCAAAACCCCTCAGTCCTACGGACAGCTCCCCTTGATGAAAGGGAGCAATATTTAGGACAAAATACTTCAAAATCCCCTTCAGTCATGCCGCTTTCCCCTTTGTCAAAAGGGGAAGCTAAAACTCAATCTCCCCCTACCCCCTCTTTGACACGAGGGGGAATAGAACAAAAACCGATCTATACTGTAGTCGGGGAAACATTGGATGATGCGGCAGGAGAAGCGTTGGATAAGGCGGCCAAAATGTTGGGGTTGGGGTATCCTGGTGGACCAATTATCGAAAGACTGGCCCAGACGGGTGATAAAAATTATTTAGATCTTCCCCATCCGTTGGCTGATAAAAAAATATTAGATTATAGTTTTTCGGGACTTAAAACAAGTTTTTATTACAAAGTAAAAGACTGGCCAAAAGAAAAGATATATCAAAATTTGAATAACTTAGCGGCGACTTTTCAAAATTCGGTATTTGAAACATTACTTAGAAAGTATAAATTGGCGATAGAAAGATATCAGCCAAAAACTTTACTGGCCAGTGGTGGAGTATTGGCAAATCTTGAGATTAGAAAAAGATTAAGAAAATTGGCCAAAGAGGTCGATTTGCCAATTTTTATGCCAACACAAAAAAAATTGAATACTGATAACGCAGCGATGATTGGAAGAGTAGCATATAACAAGGCTTTACTGGAAGAATATGTTGGAGATGTGGATAGTTTGGATAGGGACCCAAGATTGAGCCTTAGTTAATAGATAATAGTTAATAGTTGATAGTTAAGAGTAGATAGTTAAGAGTTGATAGCTATTTTTTTTGATGTTTTTATTATTTTAGTAATTATTTTGACAATTTCTTCACAATCATCTATAAGAGACGAACTTTGATTTTGATTAAGATAGTTACTTTTGTTTAGTAGATTAATCCAATAAAGAGTTTCTAAAGATTCTTTGTAAGCAATAGAAAATTTTGAAATAAAATCTTTTTTAGATTGACCACCGAGAGCTTCTTGGACATTAGCGCCAATTGAGGTGCCACTTCTTAATAATTGTTTAGATAAAATAAATTCTTTTTTATTATCTTTAAGATATTTGTAGAGATTAATTATCCTCAGAG
>JAEHHB010000158.1 GCA_019248165.1 Candidatus Shapirobacteria bacterium S2_F12 | reverse complement strand
ACACTACTACCATTGGCACCATTAGCTTGAAGAGTCCAGTATTGATAATCATCGGCACTATTCTTATCCCAAGCACTAGTATTAATGTATTGAGCTATACCTGAACCAGCAGCAGATGAAGTTAAAACACGATTATTATCTGAAACTAAAGCAATAGAACCAATTGAGAGAGAAGTACCGACAGATAAGGAAGTAGAGAAGGCGCCATTACCAGTGAAAGTACTAGTTCCAGTTACTCCATTCCCACCATTAAGAACAGTAAGATTTTGAGATAAAACACTTCGACCAGTAACAGCTAAGGTACCACCAACAGATAAATTCCCAGTAGTACTTAGTACAGAAGCAGTAGCACC
>JAEHHB010000157.1 GCA_019248165.1 Candidatus Shapirobacteria bacterium S2_F12 | reverse complement strand
TTTAAAAAGTTTTTCAGATTTCTAAATGGATACCTAATCAAATCAACAATAATTTTTATTAATTCAATTAGTAAATAAAATATTAATTTGATCAAATAATAAATTGAATAGGTGATTAAATTAATATTTTATTAATTCAATTAGTAAATAAAATATTAATTTAATCACCTATTCAATTTATTATTTGATCAAATAATAAATTGAATAGGTGATTAAATTAATATTTTATTTACTAATTGAATTAATAAAATATTAATTTAATCACCTATTCAATTTATTATTTGATCAAATTAATATTTTATTTACTAATTGAATTAATAAAAATTATTGTTGATTTGATTAGGTATCCATTTAGAAATCTGAAAAACTTTTTAAA
>JAEHHB010000156.1 GCA_019248165.1 Candidatus Shapirobacteria bacterium S2_F12 | reverse complement strand
TATCCTTAAATCATGTTGTTTATTGAAATCGAGGAATTATAATAACCAGACACAGAACTAATCTTCCAAGTTTCATTATGAGGATATGCTATTGTACTCACTTCAAAAAGAGATGAAGTTGTACTTGTAAACGAAACTGGAAAAGAATATGTACCGTTTTCAAGATATACAGATATGCTGTTAAACTGTGTTATTTTAATTCTAAAATTAATACCACTAATAGTTACTCTAATATAAGCATTTGGATAAACTAATGGATCATCAGATATATATCCACTTGTCCAATTATCTGAATATGTATAGGCAATAGAATTATTTACATAAACATCAATTCTTTCTGTTCCAGATGATGTATTATCTGCTCCGCCAGAATTTGAGTATTGATT
>JAEHHB010000155.1 GCA_019248165.1 Candidatus Shapirobacteria bacterium S2_F12 | reverse complement strand
TCGTTTTACGGAAGGCATCAAGTTTATTTTAATTACTAAATAGAGAAAATTCCGAGTTATCGGAATAGGCAAGTTATGTACCAACCGCTCGCCAGAATGTAGGTATTATAACCCTGGTGTCAATAGTAAGCAATGGGCAGAAATTAAGTTAGTAAAATTAATTAAATTTAAATGAGTTTATAAATTGTTTTTCTGTTGGTGATAACTCTCTATCACATAATGTAATCTGACAAAAAGACAAATCTTTATTTTGAATGAAAAACTCTTTTGTTTCACTTAATCCTAGTTGAGTGACGCTGTACGACGTAAAACCGTTTATTGTGTTTTGGCTGAAATCTTCAAAAAGATTAGTTTTCAACCAGCCAAACAAAGAATTAACTTTAGTTTC
>JAEHHB010000154.1 GCA_019248165.1 Candidatus Shapirobacteria bacterium S2_F12 | reverse complement strand
TTCTTGAAGTTCTTCTGAGTAATATCTATCAACATCTGTTCTGCATGCATGAACTTGTTGATCTTCGTTGTCCCACTCTGAGAAATCATGAAATATTATTTTGTTTTCATATCTAGATACAATTTCTGGAAAATTAACTAATGCTTTAGTATCACCACTAATAATGATGCTATTTTTATTGTCTGAAACTATTAACCCATAACACTCAACATGATGACTTGTTTTTATTGAGTCTAGCTTTAATCCGTTATATATAATTCCATTTGATAACTTATGCAAATCAATATACTTTTTCATATCTTTTAGATACAAGTTAAGTTCATCTGCAACTTCATTAAATGATAATATGTTTAATTTAATATTATGCATGAAATACATATAAAATATTAA
>JAEHHB010000153.1 GCA_019248165.1 Candidatus Shapirobacteria bacterium S2_F12 | reverse complement strand
ACCCAAGCTTGGTAATATTGATTAACAAATGTTGAACCCGTGTCAGTAGCTTCGGTAAAAAAATATAAATTAGTAGTACAGAGAACGTCGCAAGTGTTACCGGTACAATTAATAAAGTCACAAGAAGTATCTTGGTAGCAATTATTATTGTCTGGTGTACAACTTTGACCAATTCCCGACCGATAAAGCTTTCCGAATGCAGTATTGAGATTAGAATAAGTATCAGTATCGGTAACTGTGGCAATCCAGCTGATACCAATACTAGAATTTTCGGAAAGGTCGATACTGTTGTTACCATTGATAATAATATTTGATACTAATGGGGGGTCGTTCATAGAAAATTGGAGAGGGAATTTTAAGGCATAGCCTCGATCGCTTAAAAGACAATTTTTTGAGA
>JAEHHB010000152.1 GCA_019248165.1 Candidatus Shapirobacteria bacterium S2_F12 | reverse complement strand
TTTCTCCAAAATTCATGTCTTCAAGTTCTCACCAAGACCAGGGACCAAGGCAAGAATTTTATTTGAAAATTCTCCCAAAACATCTCAAGAAACACTAAAATATCGCTCTAAACAAATCCAATTAGTTCAAACTAAATAACTAATTATCTACTCAACTAATAAACTATTTATCTTACCTATCTTCCAAAAAATACTTCCATTTCATCAAATACTTGAAAATTAAACGACACTTCTTGGCCGGGGAATTTTGCTTTTTTACCCCAAATATAAGCTTTGTTTACATCATCCCGCATTTGATTTGAAATCCTTTTTAACACTTGATCAAGAGTTGCGGTATTTTTTATAATCAAAGGATCTTTTTTGTCAGACTCACCAATCCTCTCTTCTTTTAAGTAAAC
>JAEHHB010000151.1 GCA_019248165.1 Candidatus Shapirobacteria bacterium S2_F12 | reverse complement strand
TTAATATAATTTTCCAAATCCCCAGATCCTGCTATTAATAATAAATAATTTTTATTTTTTTTATTAAATTTATCAAAAGCATCAATTAATTCTAAAATACCTTTTTCTTTGATTAGTCTTCCAGCATAGAAAATAATTTTCTTTTGATTCCAATCATCTTTCCAAAGAACAGATTTTTTATATTTTTTATCAAAAGAAATTCCATTATAAATGGTACCTTTAGATTTAATATTAAAATGTCTCAACCATTGACAACAAGAATTAGAGACACCATAAAAAAGAGGATTAAACAGACTTATTATAAAAGAAATAAAATGCTCATAAATATGAGACATAAAGTTTAAAATTTTATTTTCATAGACAAAGTGACCGGATCCATGATCTATTACAATTATTTTAGAACC
>JAEHHB010000150.1 GCA_019248165.1 Candidatus Shapirobacteria bacterium S2_F12 | reverse complement strand
TTTAACATTTGAATAGCCAATAAAATTTATTAAATTATTTTTATCTTCTATTTTTAATATATTTGCGTTACAAATTAACAAATATTTACCGTTATTTTTTTTAATTAAAGTATTTAGATCTTCAACTGAATCAAAAAAAACAATATTTTTAATTTTTCTATCTAAATTTTCTTTTAAAGTTTTAATTGTTTTTGGATTTACTATTTTTTTATTTAATAAAATATCAACACTTTTATTTTCTATTTCTTTAAAACAAATATAATAAAAACCAAAAGTTGTATCTTTTATTTCAAATTTAGAATCAATATGGTCTTTTAATCTTTTTTGTAAAACTTAAGCTTGATTGACAAATCATCTCTTCCAAGAGGTCCTTGTCGTCCATCCCGTATTTAGACAAAAAAGAAA
>JAEHHB010000149.1 GCA_019248165.1 Candidatus Shapirobacteria bacterium S2_F12 | reverse complement strand
GAAGATTTTGTTGGTTTAACTAAAGATATTTGTTTACAAATTGCGGCAATGAACCCGGAAACTGTTGAAGACTTGCTCAAACAAGAATTCATCAAGGATAGTAGTAAAACAATTGAAGAAATGATAAAAACTTTAGTGGCAAAATTTGGTGAAAACATGAAGTTGACTCGATTTTCTAGATTTGAGATATAAAAATAAATTTTTCTGTTTGGGTCCTTGACTCGGTTAAAAATTAACACTATTCTCTTTGTAGATTATTGTTAATTTTTAAAATTTAAAAATGAATTTGAACAGAAAAAGAGGTGTGGCTCAGTTATTTGTTGTCGCGGTAATGGCGTTTCTGGCATTAGGACTCCCATTAACTACAAAGTTAGTTCAACAGAATCAAGAAAACAGAAGTAAGGCG
>JAEHHB010000015.1 GCA_019248165.1 Candidatus Shapirobacteria bacterium S2_F12 | reverse complement strand
CAACTGTTCCCGGACCACAAGGCCCAAAGGGTGACGATGGCCCACAGGGTTTGCAAGGCATTCAAGGAGAATCAGGAACACCGGGTGCTGATGGACTTCCGGGTGCAGATGGGGCTGATGGTTATACTCCTATTAAAGGTGTAGATTACTTTGATGGAGAACCGGGTGTAGCAGGAGCCGATGGAGAACAAGGACCACAAGGTTTGCAGGGTATTCAAGGGCCACAAGGAATACAGGGTATTCAGGGCGAAACAGGGCCGAAAGGTGATAAGGGCGATACTGGTAGTCAAGGCATTCAGGGCATCCAAGGTGTAGCTGGAACGAATGGTACTGATGGCACAGATGGATCAGATGGCGTTGGTGTACCTGTTGGCGGTGCTGATGGACAAGTATTAACCAAAACATCCTCAACCGATTACGATACAGCATGGGAAGATGTTGACGCTAAAAAAATATTAACTAAACCAATTAACATTTCAACTTTTACCGACATGGATGGGTATCTACTCGCATATGATGAAACAAATGGAGAGTTCTACTTAAAAAAAGATGAAGGCGGAGGAGGGGGTGGTCTTACAGTATTGGCAGATTCACAAATACAAATATCAAGCAGTGTGTTTGCTATAACGGCAACTGCATATGCTTATCCATCATAAAGGAGAAACAAAATGGCTGCAACACTATACTCATATGGAGTATCAACGATAATCACAGATATAAAAGCTGCCCTTAACGCAAAGGGTTTAATAACTTTGGTTAAATATGAAAATGCAACCAATCTTATATTTACCACACCACTTACATCAAAGGTAATTAAGATAGCAATTGAAAATGCAAACTTTACCCAATTACTTGCATATTATGGCGATGCGTGGACAAGTACAACCACAATCACAAACCAGGTTCAGTTCGGAAATACCGTAACCAGTGATGATGCAAAATTAACTGGATTTGATATTATTGCTGACACAAACTTTTTTGCAATCATATGGAAAACAGGCACAACCGCTGCATATGGTGTCACTTATGTGGGGCAATTGGAAAATGGGGATGATTTAGTTTTTGCATTTACTAATATATTAAGCACAGGAAATGTTGCAAAAAATCTAACCACTGAGGAGAACTTATATCCTATCACTCTATATACCGTAACCGGGGCAAAAGATTCAACAGGTAAACTGTTTACTATTCCGCTAATGTGGACTAATTCAGCCGGGGCAATTCAAATGAATGGAACTGCAATTGGTGGCACAACAGGTATTAAGTTGTCATCTTCTATATTTAATGGAGCAACCTCTGTATTTATTGGGAGCAATTATTATCTCACTCCGGCAACACTTTTTTTCACAACAGCTCAGACATTATACACATCATTATTATTAGAGTTTACACCATAACATAATATTTTTAAGGGAGTATCACATAAGGTACTCCCTTTTTTATTGCCGTAAACCATTTTAACATACCGCTACGAGCCACAGAATTAATCTTACAGCGATTTTATGGGCAAAGTGGCACAATATACTAATGCGGATATTATCTATGCTTAAACAGAATAAAAAATAATTTGAAAAACTTGAAAAAAGGTGTTGACTATTGTTTGAATAGTAGTATACTAATATCAAGACCAAAGGAAAGGAGAAATAATATGGCACATGGCGGATCAAGACCGGGTGCAGGTAGAAAGCCCACAGGGCGAGTAAGAAAAACTTTGTGGCTCACACCGGGAGAGTTTGAAAAAATTAAAGCACTATTAGAAGAATGGAGGGCGAAATGAGAACAAGCAGCAACTATTATCTAGATTATCAAATGACAGTTATAGTATGCGGTGGAATAGCCGAATTGGAAAGGATGGGTTTAATATAATGAGTAGAGAGGGTAGAAGATATTTACAACTTATATGCGTAATGATGTTATTAGTAGGTTTGGCACTAGCATTTATAATCAGAGGACAAGAACAGCAAGGGCAGTTATTGAATGACTTGAACCAAAAGGTAGACAACATACAGATAACTTCTGATATAACTATGGGAGTAATCACAACCGACAAGCTTATAGGAGATTTTACAGCAACAGCATATTGTGCCGGATTTGAACCTTGTGCGATATGCGGAACAGATGGAATCACAGCAACAGGTACCAAATGCTCGCCTATGGGAAATGACTTTGTAACAATAGCAGTTGATCCACGAGTTATACCTTATGGCACCAAATTAGTTATAGTTGAGCCGGATGGCAATCTAATATACGGAATAGCAGAGGACACAGGCGGATTCGCAGACAAGACATTATACGGAACATTTCAAATTGACATTTGCTTCGCTAACCATGAAGAGGCTATACAGTACGGAACAAAAGAAGTTACAATATACAGTTTTTTATAAGGAGGAAAGAAATGGGAAGAGAAATTGAGTGCACAGAATATGTTGTTACTTCATCAAATGGTAAGTGCTACACATTCACATATTTATATTTAGCAAAAAAATACATCATGGAACAAATTAAAAGAGAATTAAATTTGATAAACCAAGTTACAACAACATATAAAATTACTGAATATAAATTCATGCGTATTCTATAAGGAGGATATTATGAAAAAATATATCGTACAAATGTACTATAAAAAAACGCAAGAATGGATTGACGATGTGGCATTTACAACTATTACAGAAGCGGTTAATTACTACCAAGAATACAGAGCAGAATATCCTGATACAGAATACCGCATTTTGCAGATTTTGGAGGTAGAAGAATGAATGAATTAAATGAACATGGCGATGGCTACGAACAGTATTGCCAAGATATTATATCAAGAGCAAAGGCAGAATGGATGGAAGAAACCAACGGAGATATAACTTTTGATCAGTGGTTAGATGGAGAATTGGAGGATAACGATGAGGAAGTTTAGATTTTTAAGAGCAGATGAAATTGAATTGAGGGTTGGCACAGTTGGAAAAAATGGATGTTCACTGTTGCTTTATAAAGATGCTAGATGTGACCAAAACTTACTTGACGAAACAGTTGGAGAAACAGGTTGGCAGCGTGACCACAAAGAGATTAAAGGAAATATGTATTGTGGAGTTGCTATATTTGATGAAAAATACCAACAATGGGTTTGGAAGTGGGATGCAGGGAAAGAAAGCGAAACAGAGGGGCAAAAAGGAGAGGCTTCTGACAGTTTCAAAAGAGCTTGTGTTAATTGGGGAATTGGCAGAGAATTATATTCAGCTAATTTAATATGGCATCTTTGCGACACCGAAGAATACAAAGATAAAAACGGCAAAACAAAATACAAACTCAAAAACATGTACGAAACCAACGGAATGAAAGTCAGCAAAATCCTATATAAAGATGATTGCATTTCCTACTTACAGATAGTAGATAAAAAAGGGTTGGTTGTATATGAAAATGGCATGGATGCAGCAGATGAGAAGTTAGACACAATTGATCCTGCTATGGCGAAAACAATATCAGACCTTGCAGCCAATAAAGGTGTTGCGTTAAGTAAAATCTGCGATGCCTACAAAGTAAAAGATGTTTTAGAACTGACACACGAACAAGCCGGAAAAGTAAAAGCCAAGTTGATGAAAACGGAGGTAAAGAAATGATTGAAACAGTAAAAGCAAAAGAACTGCGAAAACATCATAAACTTATTTGTCCTGATTGCCAGTGGGAAATGACAAATGAAGATTCTTTAATCCCTGAATTTGAGTTTAGAGAGGATGGCGGCGGTCATTGGGAACAAGAGGTATATCGTTGCCCTATATGTGGATATACAACAGAATGGATTGAGGATTTTTATGAATAGTATTTTACAGACAGAAAAGGAATGTTTCTTCTGCGGCAACCCGGTGTGTTACGATCATCACATATACGGAGGCAGTAACAGAAAGGTATCAGAAAAGCATGGATTTAAGGTATGGCTGTGTTTAAACCACCATACCAACGGACACTATGCGGTACACAATAACAAGGAAACAAGCGACTATTTGAAAAAGCTATGCCAAGAGAAATACGAGCAGGAGCATAGCAGAGAATCATTTGTAAAACTTATAGGCAAGAATTATTTGGAGGTATAGGATGGACATATTTTTAGAAGCACAGGACAAAACCGGGAAGTTAGATAAAGCATTGGGTGGTTTAGGCACAAGAGGCAGAACCTATGCAGAATGCGAAAAGGACTACCGCATAGCACTTAATAAAAAGATATTAGAAGAAAGAGCCAAAGGAACACCTGTTACAATTATATCTGATATATGCAGAGGCGATGTTGCAGTAGCAGATCTAAAATTCAAAAGGGATTGCGCGGAAGTTATGTATAAATCCTGCATGGAGGGTATCAACATTTTAAAGCTTGAATTAAAGATGTTGGAAAGCCAAATAGACCGGGAGTGGAATAGAAAATAGCACTTGACCTTTATGTTTTTAAGTAGTATATTATAGGTGAGAACAAAAGAGGTTATTTAATAGAATCGAGGTAAAAATTATGCTAATAACACCCATACATCTTAACTGCTCAAAAAGGCTTCGATTTGCTTCTTTGTTCTCAACAGTTGAGTGTATGGGTTTATTATATCAGAAAGGATAAATTATGGGCAAGGATCCGGCAATCTTATTTTATACCGCTGATTTCCTTGTAGGCACTTCTCTTATGACAAATGAGCAGGTGGGAATGTATATAAAAATACTATGCCACCAACACCAAATAGGCAGACTAACAGAGAAAGAAATAAAGATTATTTGTGGCTCATTAGATGATTATGTTTTGTCAAAATTTACACAAGATAAAAACGGAAATTTTTTTAACAAAAGAATGGAAGAAGAAGCAGAAAAAAGACAAAACTATTCTAAAAGCAGAAGCGAAAACAGGCGTAAAGGGTTGAAAAATAAAGAGAAATTAAAGGAAACATATGAAAAAGATATGAAAGACATATGTGGAACACATGATACATCATATGAAAATCATATGGAAAATGAAAATGTAAATGAAAATGAAGATGTAAATAGAGTTAAAAAGAGTAATAAGTTTATACCTCCAACAGTAGATTTAATAACAGAGTATTGCATACAAAGAAATAATAAAGTAGATGCAAATTACTTTTGGGACTACTATCAAACAAGAGGGTGGAAAGTAGGAAAGGCCACAATGAAAGATTGGAAAGCCTGTGTGCGAACTTGGGAGAATAACGATTACAACATTCCAAAGGGCAACCCAAAAAAAGATAATAAACAAGCATTATATGATTTAATAGAAAGCGGTGTATTAGATGAATAAAACAGAAATGGGAAAAATACTTTATATCATGCAGGAACAATACCGGGCAGAGAACATCACAGAAAGAACTATAAATGCATGGTGGCCAATATTCCAAAGCTATGAATATAAAATAGTTGAATTGGCGGTGATGTTAATGGCAAACGAAAGAAAGTTTACATCATTCCCGGCACCTGCAAGTTTGGTTGAGTATATTAGCATCATAGAGGGAAAAGCTGATCCAAGTGCTTTATGGGAACTCGCATATAGAGCTATGGGAAAATGCACAACCTTTACACTTGAAACATTTAACGAATTGCCGGAACAAATAAGAATGTTTTTCGGAAGTTTAAACCAATTAAGAGAGTATGGACTTGCAGATATAGACGAATTAAAATTTACTAAATTAGACTTTATGAAAGAACTGCCTACAATTGAAACAAGAATAATGGCAAGAAAAGAAACTGCAAAATTATTAGATGCAAGTAAAGGCCAATTAGACGAACAGCACCAAGCACAACTAAACCGTTTGATAGGAGGTTAAGAGAATGAAAATACTAGCACTAGATACAGGAACAACCCAAACAGGGTACTGCATAATGGACATGGAAAAGCCGGAACTAAAAGAAGCAGGGAAAACAGATAACGATAACATCCTTTGTGTAATTGCAGGAACATTATTTAATAAAGCGGTTGATGTGGTTGTGTACGAAGAATTTGAATCCTTTGGCATGGCAATCGGTAAGGAAACCATGAGGTCAATCTGGTGGAACGGAAGATACTACCAAGAAGCGGAAGCATACGGAAAAGAAATCAAATCCATCACTCGCAGACAAGAAAAATTACACCTATGCAATTCTGTAAAGGCAAAAGACTGCAACATAAGACAAGCACTAATAGACAAGTACGGAAAAGTAGGCACAAAGAAAAACCCCGGATTCTTTTACGGAGTATCAGGCGATATGTGGAGTGCAATAGCGGTAGCGGTAACATACTACGAAACGGAGGTAAAGAAATGACAGATACATTGAAATGTGAAATATGCGGAAAGGAGTTTACACCATACCCCAATATAAAAAATGCTAAATACTGCTCTAACGAATGCCGGGCAATACAACATAAGAAAAACCTTGAAAAGTACCGAAAGAAAAGAGTAGAAAACAAATACAGAACAAGAACATGCCCTATATGCGGAGAATCGTTTGAAGCGGTAAGAAACGAACTATATTGCTCAAAGGAATGTAAGACAAAAGCTCAACGCATGAGAAGATACAACTTAAAAATACATAGAGGAGATGAGAAACCAAAGAAAAAAGTTAAAGTAATAAAAGGATTAGATGATCTAATGGAAGTTTTTAAGCAGGAGGGAAAAACACCATACGATTACCACGATTGGAAAGTACAACAAGCACTTAAACACGTTAGTAAAATTGAAATTTAGGAGGAAAGAAAATGAAACAGGAAGATAAAAGAAAAGATTGTCCAAAGTGCAATCGGAAAATGGTACACAAATTAGACAAAGACGGGTTTTATTATGAGTGTAGTTGCGGATGTGTAGTTAATAGCACTCGCACAAAGTAGGAGGAAAGAAAAATAGAAACAAATCAATTATTATTAATTATTGGAGGAAGTTTAATAGGGTGGGTAATAGGTCAATTAATATTTTATATTGTAGATAGTAGGAGGAAATAAAATGAAAACAACAACAATTTTTATGAAAGAATTTGACGGAAGAAGAAAATACTCAAAGGCGGTAAAATACCAAAAGGACGGAGTTGATAAGTTCGCATATTATCCGGTACAATTCAGAAAAGGTGTTGAACTTGCCAACAAAACAAAGATTATTATAAAGGATCGCTGGGAGGGTGCATACGAGGGAAAAAACGGAGTTGTATTCTATGAATTTGTAAATGACTTTGAAACAGTTACAGATTTGCCAGCAGGGTTTGAAGAAGTTACAGATGAAGATATTCCATTTTGTTAGGAGGAGGAAAGATGTTTAAAACTTGTAACACCTGCGAATACTATAATGAGCCTCAATACTGCCGAATGCACGATGCACGAACATTATCAACATGGACTTGCCCGGACTATCTAGGCGATGAACCAAGATGCACAAAATGCGGTTCGGTTCTGCAAGAATGGCAACCGAAGTATGGCATATATTTCTGCTCATACTGTAAGACCTCAATACAACACCCTGAATGGGCGAAACTGAAACATGACATAGACAGCAAGGTACACGCACAAAGGCTGTTAGACACGAATTTCGGGGCATCAGCAGACGAGTTATTAGGGAAATACAAAATAGACAAGGAGGGAAACATGAAGAAAGAAGCAATTCCAAAAGTGTGGACAGATTCAAACAAGGCGACTTATTGGTTTGAGCAGCACAACGAAGCACAAGAACGCATAGAGGATTTAGAAAAACTAATCAAAAGACATCAGGCAGCATTTAATGACATGAAAAGAAAGAACGAAGAATTGCAATATAAAAACAATGAATTACGAGAAGAAATAAAACGCACAGAAGAATATTACCTTGACCGACAACCTGAAAGAAAATTAAAACTAATAAGGGATATTTTAGAAGAATTTGAGGAGGTAGAAGAATGATAAGCAATGACAACTTAATTAAATTCCTTATGGAAGAATTTGACGAAGTACCTTGTAATATAAACTGCTATGATTCGTATATGTTTGATAAAGACCAAGAATGGTGCGAAGATAACTGCGATAAAGAAAACCATAAAGAGTGTTGGAAGAAATTATTGCAATATAAGGGGGTTATAAAATGATAACAGGAGCATATCCAACAGAAGTAAAAGACCATATATTCCGAAAGCACATTTTAAAACACCATGACATAAAAGACATTATCGGAATACACATGACACCTAAAAACGGAAAGATAGCAGTTGAAGTACAGACAAAGCAGGGTAATAAAAAATACAAGTACAAAGAAATTAACGGAGAATATGAATCGGTAGAAATGCCAATGAATGACAGATAGGAGTGAATATGTGGAAAGATAGAGTTTTAGAATTAAGAGCCAACGGATCATCATGGACACAAATAACCAACTATATGATGGGGCATTTCCCGGAACTGACAGAACATCAAGCAAGGGAAAGAGCAAGAGGAATTATTAGAAGAGATTCAAGCTATACCGGGAAGAAAACAGAAAAGAAAGCCGAAAAAGTTAAACCTGTGGAAATCCTAGAAAACAAAGAATTGAATATCATAAAGGACAAATGGGATGGAAATAAGATTATCAGATTCGGTTTGATGGGTGATCCGCAGCTTGGCAGCAAGTATACGCAAATAACCCACCTGCATAAATATTATGACATTTGCGAGAAAGAGGGCATAACCAAAGTATACAATACCGGGGATATATTTGATGGCATTAAGATGAGGCCGGGGCATGAGTACGAACTTTACACAATATCAGCAGATGACCAATTAGAAGATGGAGTAAAAAACTATCCCATCAGAAAAGGCATCACAACAGAAATGATAAGCGGAAACCATGATGCTTCACTCTATAAGTTGGCCGGGTATGACATTGTAAACGCATTAGCACAGCAAAGAGAGGACATTAAATATCTAGGCAGAGATTGTGCATTGATTCATCTAACACCTGATTGCACTTTGGAACTTCGGCATCCGTGGGATGGCACAGCGTATGCACTATCGTATAAAATGCAAAAGATGATAGAGGCGATGGAATCAGATTCTAAACCTAATATTCTAGCAGTAGGCCATTACCACAAAACAGAGCAGTTATTCCACAGGAATGTACACGCATTTCAAACTTCATCATTCCAAAGCCAAACACCATTTACAAGGGGAAAAGGGATATCAATATCAATGGGCGGTTGGATTCTAGAATTGGAAGTAAACAAAAAAGGCACAATTGAAAGATTAAAGTCAGAGTTTATTCCATTCTACAAAGCAATTGCAGATGATTACAAGAATTGGAGGTAGATATGGATATTGGGGAAATCAGAAAACTGATAGGCGAGATAACATCCAACCTAGAAGAGAAAACATATCTGCGAAAAGATGTAAAACTGATCCTGCTTGAAGTTATAAAAAGAATAGAGGTGGAAGATGAACGAAGCAAGACTTGAAAATCTACGAACATTAAAAGCCGAAATAAAATACCGCACAAAGGAAATAGAAAATTGGCCACAAGGTATGGTAGTTGATTATTACTACGACTACCCAAACGGACAAAAGCGGGTTAAACCTCTAATAGGTAATGCAGACTGTAATTACTTAAAAAAACGATTAGAGGCGAAAATAGAGGCATTAGAAGCGGAGATACAAGCGGTAGAAGATTATATAGAAAGCATAGAAGATACGGAAACCCGGACAATTTTAACTTTGCGGTATCGGTACGGACTAAATTTAGAGCAGATAGGCAAAGAACTGAACTATGAACGGAGCGCAGTAGGGAAAAAGATTAAACAACATTTTGAGTAGTTTCCCACAATTCCCACAAAATCTGCCTTATAATTAAAATAAGAAATAGTCTATCCTCCTTTCATATAATGCATTAGGGAAGCCGCCAAACAGGGCGGTTTTTCCTTTTGCAAAAAATGTAACAAACTTTGACAAAAAAAGTTAAAAATTGTGACATATTAGGCCAATAACATTTTTATTAGGCAATAACAAACCATTTGTTAAGATGTAATTTGTTATTATGTTGTATGAGTTGGTGCATAATCTGCACACAGTAATAACAGTTTCTATTTTGGAAACACTTCAAAAGTTGCACGATAATCTTCATATATGAGGAATACTATTCCAAAACTAAAATGAAATAAGACAACCTACTTTTGATTTTTATTTCAGAATAATAGGTTAAATGAAATAAGCCATGCAAATATAAACTCTTATTTCAGTTTTACATAAATCAATAACTTAAAAGTTATTATATGGGTGTGTCATAGAGTAGTTGATTGTATGACTTCGCACTAATACTTTCAAGACATGAAGTGCAAATCTTCATCACATCCACCAACATGTTTGTCGCTGACCAATATGCGACTAATAAATGGTTGGGTTGATAAATGAACTGGATGACAGCCGAGGCACAACCAGTATAAAAAATGGGATAACTTCTTTGATGGTTTCTATGTGATTAAAACCATATGCCGATTATTTGTAGAAATCGCAATAATTGAAAGACAAAGGTTTCGGTTTGGGAACACCTTAATTCCCACCAAGTAGGCGAAACGCCGATTGCCCGTATAAAAACGGAACCAAGAACTCGCACACTCCATTGATAGCGGAGAGGGGAAAATTGAACTTTTGCCGGAATGTCATGGTGTATCTGAACGTTACCGGGCCAACTAAAAAAATGCGGAGGAATGAAGAATGAAAGCATTATTAATGAGAAGTTACAACCCTGCGGAAATTGTTGACATAATGAAAGTTGACAAAGACCTAATTGAAAAAGCAAAGAAGAAAGACATTAAACTATCACACACACTAAATGACGAATACGATGTAGAACAAACATTAACTTATTCAGAGGGTTTAATTTTAAGGGAAAAATCAAGCCAAACCACAGATAGATTTAATTCAAAGCAAGTAATAGAAATTAAACTAAAAGAGGGCGATATTCTATTGCAGACAGATATAGGGTACAAAGTTAACCTGCTGCCGATTAAATTACTCACCGACAAGGAAGAAAGACTAATCCTTAAATACAATGAGGTGGGGAAATGATCGATAAATACCAAGAACGTTACTTGGAGCATATCCAAAACAAGATGAAACGTGATCAGAAAAAGGTTATATATTCAGCAGAATCAATACAGGCTTTATATGACATAATGGAAAATAGAAAGAGTGTACGCAGATTCACCGAGCAATATATAGACGATTCAATATATGATTTAGTACACAAGGCATTAGATACCGCACCCAGCTCATGCAACCGTCATGGTATATACCTAGTAGAGATGTTCCCGGAAGTAGCAGAGGAATTATTGGTAGGCGGTACAGGATGGATGGACAAGGCTAACAAAGTCTTTCTGCTGTTCGGTGCAAGGGATTGTTACAAGAACCCAAAAGAAGTTGCGGTTATGCCTTTTTTAGATGCAGGGTTTGTGGCTCAAAACATTTACTTGTTATGTGAGGCACAAGGAATAGGGTGTTGCTTTGTAAATCCTAACTTAAAGAAACCGATAGAAAATAAGGACTTTTTCTGTGGAGCAGTAGCGGTGGGCAACTATGTATAATATAACAGTATTCACAATAGCATATAACGGATATGGGAAGTTTATTGACGATTGGTATAAAATGCTGCGTAAACAAACCAATCCCCCTAAAGAGATAATTGTTGTATTAGGCAAGAATCATGGGTACACAGTAAGACAGCCGGGCATAAAGTATATTGAGTGCGATTCAGACGTAATGGGAACACTACGCAACGAAGCTATAAAGGCCAAGCGGTTTAAAAAGTGCCTTTACTTTTCAGTAGATGATTATTTATACCCAACAGCAATAATGGAGATAGAAAAGAAGTTTAATCAGGGATATCAAGTAGTAGGGTTAAGATACTTTGACTCGCAAGTAATAGGGCATAAAGAGAACTTTAACGGAACAGAAGAGGATATAAGAATATTCACCCCACGAAATTCATTCATAGGAGAGCCGGGAGAGTGGCGGAAAAGCGGTGTGCCGGGTTGGGTAGCAGTTAACGGAACATACAAGTACGAAGATATAGAAGTACCAAACTATCCGTATATATTCAAGCTAAAACAATACGAACTACCTATGGCAATAACGGATGAAGTAATAGCAACTTATACAAGAAGAAAAGGATCACATGGCGATATAGCCAAAGAGGGCAAATTCCAAGCGGATTTTGTAGAGAGGATAAATGGTTATCTAAAATGGCAATTTACAGAAACTTAATAACAGACGAACAGGGCGAGTTTTTAAATATAACAAGCGGTGCAATGGATGTTAATTCAGCAGTGTTAAACGATGCACAAGACGATATAACAGGCCTTATAGGAACAATAGACATAGTACACCATGAGATACATGAGGGCGAACATTACTTTGTGCAGAATTACCGTTCATTAGGAAATGCAGCGGTAAAGAATTTCTTACTGACAACCGGGGCAAAATATACGCATCTTACATTTAGTGTAAACGCAGCCGATGCAGGAATAATTATAGAAACCTACGAGAATGTAGTAGCGAATGTAGATGGCACATTAATAACTATCCTAAACAATAATAGAAACTCCGCAAACACATCGGCAAACACTTGGAGAGAAGACCCAACAGGAATCAATATAACAGGAGCAACACCTATTAGAAGTGCAAGAATAGGCACAGGAACAACACCACCGACAAGACAAGGTGGAATAGCAGACAGAGGCAACGAAATCATAATGAAGCCGAACACCAAATATCTGTTAAGAGTTACCAACCTATCAACAAGTGCCAACAATGTAAACTTTGATATGCAGTGGTACGAGGAAGAATAATGTACGAGATAATCAGCAACATGGAAGCAATGGAAAAAGTAGTCCTAGTGGCACTAATGTTTATTGGTGTTGTAATAGGGTTTGTATTGAATGAGGTGGTTTAAATGCCCGGAGGCAGACCAAAGAAATGGAACACTGAACAAGAAGTGAATGAGGCAATAAACAAATACTTTGCGAGCTGTGAAAGGCCATATCTTGATAAAAATGCGGAAACGGTGACAAATATAAACGGAGAAATATTAATGGAACAGTACAAGCCATATACAATAGGAGGTTTGGCTGATGCACTTGATATGACACGGCAAAGCCTATTAAACTATCAAAAGAACGATGAGTTTTTTGACACTATAATACGGGCAAAAAGAAAATGCGAAGTATACGCAGAGGAAAGGCTATTTGATAGAGATGGTGTAAACGGTGCAAAGTTTAACTTAATTAATAATTATGCCGGATGGAGTGACAAACAGGAAGTTAAGAACACAGTAACAGTAGAGAAGTCACCCATAGATGAGCTAATCAAAAGCATTGAGGATATAAAGAAATAACGGAGGTGTTGGGATGCCAACTACAAAAGAGAATTGGAAGAAAATAAGCGACTTTCCAAAGTATGAAATAAGCGACTTGGGAAACGCAAGGAACGCAGCCACAAAACAATTGTTAAGCCAAAGAGAAAGTAATAACGGATATATGCGGTTTAATGTGAGGAGTGGAAACAGAACATATGAGAACCCAATAACAATAATGACACATAAAACGGTTTGCAAAGAGTTTGTTGCTAATCCTTTTAACAAGCCATATGTAAACCACATTGATGGAGATAAGCATAACAATAAAGCAATCAACCTTGAATGGTGTACTGCAAAAGAGAATACAGAACATAGCTACAAAACAGGACTACAAAAACCGCTTTACGGGCAAGATAACAAAAGAAGCAAACCAATAGAGCAATTAAAAGATGGAACTGTTATAAATGTGTTTTGGGGAACAAGAGAAGCAAGTAGGCAAACAGGTATACATTACAGAGATATTATGAACAACTGTAAAGGGAAACAAGCCACCTGCAAAGGGTTTATATTTAGATATAGATTGGGGGTGGTTTTGCCTTGAAGATATCAGAAAAATACCTTGATTTAACAACAACGGACAGCTTCGTAGATATATTAGAGGGAACTTGACTACACAAGCCGGAAAGACTACAACAGCAGTTAGCACAAAGTTTCTGTATATGGTGAAAAAAACAAGCCGAAAGAAACATCTAATCGCAGGAGATAGTCTTGGAACAGTTGTAAGTAATATCCTGCTCAACGGTGATTGTGGACTGTTAGATAACTACCCTGAAATAGAGATGTATCTGAACGGATCAAGCGAACAGAAATTACCGCACTTAAAAATTGGTGATGATACAGTTTACCTTGTAGGATATGCAGATATAGGCAAGTTTAAAAAAGTCTTGGGCGGTCAGTTTGGAGCAATATTCATAGACGAAATCAACATAGCAGATATGAGCTTTGTCAGAGAGTTGTTCCTGCCGAGATTTGAGTATATGTTATGCACACTTAACCCGGACAACCCAAACAAGGAAATATACACCGAGATAATAAACAGAGCAAGACCAATAGAGAAGTATAAAGACCAAGTGCCAAAGCATATGTGGGAAGAACTAAACAAATCACCGCAGAGTAAAGGATGGCATTATTGGTATCTGACATTTGACGACAACCCAAGCATGACAGAGGATATGAGGGACAAACTGCTGACTTCGCTATTGCCTGAAACAAGAGAGTACAAAACAAAGATATTAGGCATCAGAACAAAGGGAGTAGGCTTAATATTCTCACTACCGCAGAAGAATATAATCAGCAAAGAACAAGCCAAGAAATACCAATACAAACAATTCACATGCGGAGTTGATACATCATATAGTAGAGAATCAAAAGATACATTTGCGTTTAGCTTCATAGGTATAACAACTTGCGGTAAGAAGATAACCCTTGCCGAGAAAGAATATAACAACAAAGACTTACCTGTGCCTTTAACACCATCAGATATTCCACCGCTTTTGTTTGACTTCATAACAGAACAGCAAAAAGAATGGGGAGTAATGAGGTCGGCTTTCATAGATTCAGCAGACCAAGCTACATTGTTGGAGTGTCAAAAACATCAAAGAGTACATGGATATAATTGGTATTACTTTGGAGCATACAAGCAAACAAGGGTAATAGACAGAATCAATTTGGAAAACGGATGGATTGCAACAGAATGCTCTTTGATAGTAGACGAATGCAAGGGAACAATCAGAGAAATGAATCAGTACAGTTGGAAACCCAATAAAGACGAGCCGGAAGATGCAAACGATCATTTAATCAATGCCAACCAATACGGATGGTTACCATATAAGAACATGATAGGATTTAAAAAATGAAGTTAGTTGTAGGCAATACATCAATGTTTGATTTTGATAAGTTAAACGATGATGGCGGTTTAGTGTTTGATGTTGAGCAGTATTATACAGACACGCATGGGTTTAAATACATTGCAAAAAATGAAGAATTTAACATTGTGGTTGCGTATAGAAATAAAGAAGATTTTGATGAAGAATTGAATGACGAAATTATGTTTGCGATGGATTTTTATATTCCATTAAATGAATCAGAATATACACCTGATGTTATAATTTTGAAAGAGTTTCTTGATAAATGTATGACAGAATTTAAGAAGTAAGGGAATTAAGAAATGAGCATTAAGGACAGATTAGGACAATCAATAGCTAATTATATCTCACCCTATATGCAATCGGCAGGAGGTAATAATATGCCAAAGAGGGCAATGGAATACGATGAATACTGTTTGCAGGAGAAATACCTTTGGTATATAGGCGATGAGGATTTATTAGCTGACTTCTACCAAACCAACACACCAAAATATTCGCTTGTTGATACTCGCAGAAGTTACTATTATTCAAACATTGATTGCAAGATTAGGGTTATCCATAGCGGTATGCCTGAATTGGTATCAAGTGCCAAAGCAGAGTTACTATTAAGCGGTGGTATTGAGGAATCTGTTTATATAGGCGAAGAGATAAGCGAAGAAAAAGGCGAACTGTTAGAGGCCATTTTAGAGGATAACAACTTCAAGAATACTATCCTTAAAAACGCAATTATAACAGAATCATGGGCAAGTAAATTCGCTATGAGAGTTAGTTTTGATTCAGATATAAGTGACTATCCTATTATAGAGAAATACAACCCATTTAATTATGATGCCATTTACAAAAGAGGCAGACTACAAGAGATTGTATTTAAAGAGCCATTAGGGGATTATGTACTCTACGAACGATATGGCAAGGGGTATGTCAACTACGAACTATATAAGAAAACAAAGAACGATTTAATCCCTGTACCTTTAAGTGAATTGGAAGAAACCGCAGAGCTTGAAGATATTGTGCTGCCGGGCGATTTGATGTTGGCGGTTGAAAAGTGCAACGATAAATCAGACTACAAAGGCATAGTAGCAGAGTTTGATGCATTAGACGAGGCATGGTCGCAACTGATGGATGAAATCAGAAGCGGAAGAAGTGAGATATATGTGCCTGACTTATTAGCAAGTGGAAAGCAGTTTAATGACTTCCGCAAGAAGTATGTAGTTACCGGAATGGATCAGGCAGAGGGTGCAAAGAATCAAATAACCCATAACCAACCTGATATTAGAACAGTACAGTACATAGATGCAATAGTAGCCATTAGAGATAATATCCTTGCTAATGTAAAATTAAACCCGCTCACAGTAGGCATAGACGATTCTATTGGAGCCAACGCATCAGGAGATGCAATAGAAAAAAGGGAAACTGTAAGTCTACGAACACGCAAAGGCATGATGGACACTTGGGAGCCATTTTTAGAAGATTTTTATGCACTCCTGCTGAATGCTTACGAATGGCACAATTCACAGACAATAGGGCAATATGATATTGATGTAACCTTTGGCGAATACATTACACCTAATATTGAAACAAGAATTGACAATGTAGTTAAGATGAAACAGGCCGATATTATAGACGATGAAAAAGCATTGGAAGAAATCTATGGCGATTCATTATCAGACGAAGAAAAAGAAAGAATTTTATCTAATCTAGGCAACATAACAATACCGGGCGAGAATGAGCCGGAAGTGATTGAGAATGTATGATGACTACAACAAATTAACACTCGCAGAGCAGAAGAAACTACTCCGGGATATAGATAGGCAATATACTGCTGCAACCAAAGATTTAAAGGCACAGATAGAACCTATCTTAAAGGCCAAGGGTAAGAGCCAAAAGCAGAAAATAGCAGCCCTAACAGCGATTTTAACGGCTCTGTGGGTGCTTAATGCGGAGAGGATCATTACAACATCAAAAGCGGTAATGGAAACCACATGGATATTTTATGAGTACGCAAGTATTAAAGCCGGAAACCCCTTGATCCTGCCCAACAAGGAAATATCTGAACTCATAGGAAAGACAGTTAAAAAGCGAACAGACATCATAAAATGGAATCGTGTTATAAAGGCCAATACAAAGATATTAGATAAAAGAGTTTCAACCATAGTTAAAAAAGGCATTAGCGAAAGCAAAACAGCCCGGCAGATACAGGCAGAATTAGAAAAGACTATGGGAATGAACAGAGGTAAAGCAAAAGCCATAGCACGAACCGAAACGAACTTCTATAAGTCTGAATCTAAAATGCAAGTAGGCAAGAAGCAGGAAGCCAAAGGCAATAAGATAATCAAGACATGGGTTTACACGCATTTAAGTAACGAGCCAAGAGAACACCATTTAAACGCATCAGGGCAGACAGTAGAGGGCATAGACGGACTGTTTACAATAGGCGGTTTTAAAACAAAAGCACCGCAACACTTCGGGTTAGCAAGTCAAGATATTAACTGCACCTGCGACATGAGAGTAGAGTTTGACAAAGAAGTCAATACAAGCATATCCGAGTTTGAAAAATACAGAGGTAGCAAATGATATATATTATTAAATACAACGGCATACAATTTGCCGAAGTAGATATACCCATGAGGGAATTAAAAAACTATCAACAGACACTTGCCCGGAACTTACCAAAGGCAACAATGGAAAAGAAAAAGGCAATACTAACAAGACCGCAATAGTGCGGATGAAAGGGAAATCATGGCAGACATGAACGAAACAAACCTTGAAATCAAGGAAGAACCGAAAACAGAAAACACTTTTACACAGGCAGATGTCAGTAATGTAGTAGCCAAGAACGTAAAAGAAGAAAGAGCAAAAATCCTGAAAGAGTTAGGCATCGAGGACATGGACAACGCAAAAGAAGCCTTAAAAGCCTATAAGGAATTGCAAGACAAGCAGAAATCTGACCTTGATAAGATAGCCGAGTTAAAGGCTCAAATTGAGGCAGAGAACACCACTCTTAAAGCACAGTTAAAACAGATTGAAACCGAAAAGACTTTAAACAAGGTATTAACAGAAATGCAGATTGAACCGGGTTATCATAAGGCTATTATTAAACTCATCCCGGATGCACCTGAAACGGAAAAGGAACTAAAAGAACTGATTACCGCAACAGTAAAGGAATTTCTGCCAAATGCCATTGAGATTAAAGATGTAGGTTTTGAGAAGAAAGAAGTAAAGCCGCAGAGTGGTACAAAGACTTATTTAGTAGAAAAATATGGAAAAAATCCTTATTTTAAGGGTTAATAGAAAGGAACTAAAATGGCAGTAATTTATAACACACAGTATGTAGACGAAAAGTATTCAGCGATAATCGAACCGAATCTATATTATGATTCAGTATTGATCCCCGGAGTAACCTTTGACGAAAGATATGAAGAGCAGGCAGGTGGAATCTTTATCCACAAGCTAGGCACAGCCGGCTTTATCGCACCAACCACACCGGGAAGTGATTTCTCTAATGTACAGGTAGCCGATACACTTATTCAGGCTGTATTCAATAACAACTTCAAAAGAAGCCGTAAGGTTTACGGAGTTACCGCATCCGCAGTTGCATACAATAAAGCAGAAGCCGAATTAGCCGAAGCTCTGAACGAAGTTAAAACTGGATGGATGATGTCAGGCCTATGTGCATTGGCAGCTGAATCCACAAATGACGGAGACACCACAGCACTTGCAACTAATAACATTGAAGCCAAGTATTTGGGTATTCGTGAAAAACTGCGACTTGCAAAAGCACAGCCGGACTTCTGTTTGGTAAGACCTGCGGTATTCAGCATTATGTTGCAGGTAGCAGGAGATAACTTCCGAGATGCCTCCAACGAAAGAATCATCGGACAGGGGCAAGTTGGCAAATGGTTTGGTGTAAATGTTATGGAAGCTAATGGATTCTCCGAAACTTCTGTAAAATACTACAACTATGCCGGAGCTTTGATTGATTATGATTTGAGCCACATTGACCTTATCATGGGCGATCACAGAGCATTCAGTGTACTGAACAACTTTGAAACTTTCAGAATCATTGACTCTGAATTGTTCGCAGGTTCTTTGGCACAGGTTGAGTTCAACACCGCTTATCGTGTAACGAATCCGGCTTGCATCGTAACCAAATTCAACGCATCCCCAACCGCTTAATCTGAAAAAGGAGCAGTAAAATGACTATAACAAGAAGTCAATATGTAACAGTTACCGAGTTGCAGACCATCTTAAATGACACAACAAA
>JAEHHB010000148.1 GCA_019248165.1 Candidatus Shapirobacteria bacterium S2_F12 | reverse complement strand
TATACCAATCATTTAAATCAGCAATTTTGGCCTGTGTTGGGTACTTTAAGATCAAAAAAGCAAAAAATACAAATTGGCAAGATTTATTTCAACAAAATTTTCGTTCGTCTTGGCTGAAATATAGCCAAATTAATCATGTAATCGTAATCTCTTCCTACAAAGAGCCCGTAGAGGTTATCGAGATGGCGATTGGCAGTTTAGCTGCCCAAACACAAATTGACCTCAAGAAAATTCACATCATCCTAGGACAAGAGGCAAGGGCTGGCCAAGAAAATAACCAAAAAACAATTGATTATTTTTCAAAAAAATACGCTAAAGTTTTTGGTAGCCTGATATTTACCGAACACCCTCCAGATATTCCCGGAGAAACCGCCGGCAAGCATAGCAATGAAAGATTTGCTGCTCAATATTTCA
>JAEHHB010000147.1 GCA_019248165.1 Candidatus Shapirobacteria bacterium S2_F12 | reverse complement strand
AGCCATCTCGTCTTTCAGTTGTTTTACAAGTCTGAAATCATCAAAAATTTTATTTAGGTTGCAAATCCAGTCGGTTATATTAATGTTACGGGTTCGGATCAAATAACTATATTATACGGAATGATACACCAAATCTACTTTTTATTTTTTGTTAAAATAATAGTAATAGTTTAACCGTCTATAATACTATTATGATCAATCAAAAACCCAATATTCATAAGAATGTTATTTGTGCCAATGTTTTTATACGCAAGGACGGAAAATACTTATTGATGAAAAGATCACCAAATAAGAAATATGCCCCAAACAAAATTCACCCCTTTGGTGGTAAAGTCGACCAGGATGAAAATCCCTATATTGGTGCTAAAGGACAAGGGCTGATGGAAGTCATTATCCCAATTAAGAAAGCTGATAGAAG
>JAEHHB010000146.1 GCA_019248165.1 Candidatus Shapirobacteria bacterium S2_F12 | reverse complement strand
CGCCGCCAAGCCCTTTACTACCCATCACAACAAACTAGACATGGACATGTATCTTCGTATTTCAGATGAATTGTATCTAAAAAGATTAATTGTTGGTGGATTCGAAAAAATTTACGAAGTAAGTCGTGATTTTCGTAATGAAGGTGTCTCAACTTCCATAAATCCATGGTCATCAAGAAAACGACGCATTTCAGTTAGAATTTTTGTCCTAGTTTTAAAAACTTCTCTTACTTCAGGATTTACAATCAAATCAACATAACGCTGACGATAACGTTCTTCGATATCCTTTAGACCATGCCTCTTTTCTGGTAATGGTCTTAAATTTTTGGCTAAAATTTCAAAATCGGAAATGTTTATTGTAATTTCACCAGCTTGGGTTTTTATCACTTCTCCGCTGGCTGAAATTATGTCGCCTAAATC
>JAEHHB010000145.1 GCA_019248165.1 Candidatus Shapirobacteria bacterium S2_F12 | reverse complement strand
TATTTTTTATTGATCAAAAAATAAATACTAAGACAAAACAAAAACATAAACAAATTAGCTTCAAGAGCAACTCTTGATAGAAAAATAGATCCAGGTGAAAACGCCATAATAGCGGAGCCAATTAATGGTATTTTTGGATTATTTGGAATAATCTTTTTTAATATTAGATATATTACAAGCGGAACAAATGAACCGGCAATAATTGATACCAAACGAACGGAAAAATCATTTAAACCAAACAAAAAAACAGACGGAACAGTTAGATAAATATAAACTGGTAACTTGTAGTCACCAAAACATCTAAAAATAGCGGGCATAAGAGTTCCCCATTCATCTCTGCCTGTTTTTAGGATTGAATAGGCATTAAACCCGTGAGAGACCTCGTCCCAGTTTAAACTTGGAGGGTATTTATCAATAAAAA
>JAEHHB010000144.1 GCA_019248165.1 Candidatus Shapirobacteria bacterium S2_F12 | reverse complement strand
CCCGAGTACTATCAACAATTTTTGCCATGGATTTTTATATTGAAACGACTCTGATTTGTTTTTATTCTGACCCGCAACCGGATCCACAGTCGGGTCTTCTCCATACAATTTACAAAAACCACCAATCGGCAACCAATTAAGACTATAAACAGTTTGACCAAATTTTTTACCAACAATTTTTGGTGGCAATCCCAAACCAAATTCTTCAACCCTCACTCCTGTTTTTCGCGCAGCGACAAAATGACCCCACTCATGAACCAATACTAATACCGACAACGCTACTATAAATATTATTAAATCCATAGATTCATTATCTACAATCTCTCTCCCAAAATCTACAATCTAATTTAACCCCTTATTTCCACTTCTTTTTTGTCAGAAACTTCTTCCAACTTTTTTATATATTCATCAGTTAGTTTTTGCAA
>JAEHHB010000143.1 GCA_019248165.1 Candidatus Shapirobacteria bacterium S2_F12 | reverse complement strand
TCAACAGGCAGCCTATCGATTAATTAAAAATAATGAAAAAGTGTTTGAGAAATTTTATAAACACGTAATTGTTGACGAATATCAAGATACAAACCCAATACAAGAAAAACTTCTATTTATTTTATCTAAACCTACCCAAAATATCTGTGTAGTTGGAGATGATGATCAATCACTTTACCGTTTTCGTGGTGCAACGGTCGAAAATTTTGTTGAATTTTCTACCCGTTGTTTCCAAAATCTTTCTTGCGAACCCACTAAGGTTAATCTTAACACTAACTTTCGATCTCGGAAAGAAATTGTCGATTTCTACAAACATTTTATTAACCATGAACTTATTGATTGGACAAAAGATTCTGGGACTGGCTTTTATCGAGTAAAAGACAAAGAAATTTTACCTAATAATTCTGATACTGGGATTGCTGTTG
>JAEHHB010000142.1 GCA_019248165.1 Candidatus Shapirobacteria bacterium S2_F12 | reverse complement strand
GTATTGGGTTTGTATCTTGATATTCGTCAACAATTACGTGTTTATAAAATTTCTCAAACACTTTTTCATTATTTTTAATTAATCGATAGGCTGCCTGTTGAAGTAAAGATAAATCAACAATCAATATATTAGAGTCAGATGTAAGACTATCACGGTAATATTGATACATTTTTAGTATTTTTATTTCATTTTCATCTTCTCGAGAACATATAGCACCATAATCATAGTCTTCTTCAGATAGTCGATTAAAAAGTTTGATCAAATTATCGGTGATATTAAATCGAGAAATACGTTCTTTTTCTTTATTTTCAAAATATTTAATAATTATTTTTTTAGCCTCTTCAATATCCTCAATTCCAGAAAATTTAAACATCTTTTTTTGAAAAGAAGTCCGATTTAAAATTATGTATTGAGCTAACTCATCTTTAACACTAAGTCCTTTT
>JAEHHB010000141.1 GCA_019248165.1 Candidatus Shapirobacteria bacterium S2_F12 | reverse complement strand
TATTATTTGATCAAATTAATATTTTATTTACTAATTGAATTAATAAAAATTATTGTTGATTTGATTAGGTATCCATTTAGAAATCTGAAAAACTTTTTAAAATCTTTATTTGTTGTGGGGTTAATTTTATATATAGCGGCATCAATGTTTGTGATTGTTGATTATGTAAACACTCATTATGGTTATTATCAAAAGTTTTTATGTTCGGCAGGAACTAGTCAAAAATTAAAAAAATCAGTAGTTAGAATTGTCGGTAGTTATTCTGAAGGAACCGGATTTTTTATTACCAATAACCAAGTATTAACAAATTTCCATGTGATTAATGGTGAATCAAGTCCTAAGATAATTTTTCCAAACGGATCTTTTATTACTCCAACTAAAATTGTAGGTGATAAGAAGTCTGATTTGGCGATTCTCTATACTGATTTTATTTATCCGGACATG
>JAEHHB010000140.1 GCA_019248165.1 Candidatus Shapirobacteria bacterium S2_F12 | reverse complement strand
GTTTATGGGAATTTATAAACCAAGTCAAAAAGGCCAAGAAATTGCCAAACAATATTGTAAGCAATATGAGGGGTATTTGCCCGATGTTGACAGTGAAAAAGATGTTGTTGCCTCACCTTTTGCAGTCTTGGACTACTCCCCTAACCCAAAAGTCGCCAAGGATTGGCAAGAATGGGACAAAATGGTGGATAGGTTACATCAGAAAGAGAAAAAAGTTTTTATTGATTTTGTTCCAAACCATACAGCACTTGATCACTCTTGGGTACAAAGCCATCCTGAGTATTACATTCAGGGAAATAAGGATCAGTTTAGCAGCACCAATAATTTTGTAGAAATGGTTGACAGTGATGGTCAGACTAGATATTTTGCTTACGGTAAAGATCCAAATTTTGGGCCATGGATTGACACTTTGCAGTTAAACTATGCCAACTTAGGACTTCAAGAA
>JAEHHB010000139.1 GCA_019248165.1 Candidatus Shapirobacteria bacterium S2_F12 | reverse complement strand
CTAACCAAATTAATAATAATAAATTAGCAGCAATTAATGAACAAGAATTTATTTATGAGGCAACAATTAGTGGTGAGTTAGATGAAAAATCATGTCCTGCTAACCCTTGAGTATTTATACCCACTACCGCTCCGCATTGATCAGTTAATGGTCCACCACTCATTCCTTCAACTAAAGAAATATTCGTCTGTAAATATCCAACCTTGTCTAATTTTGATTTTCTAAAATCAGTATAATTTCCTTTCATTACTGTCGCCTTACCCGTTAATTCCGTTCCCATAGCATAACCAGTAGCAATCACAGGCTCTTCATCTTTTAAGTCCAATGTATCTTGTAGAGGAAGTACCATGTCCGGATAAATAAAATCAGTATAGAGAATCGCCAAATCAGACTTCTTATCACCTACAATTTTAGTTGGAGTAATAAAAGATCCGTTTGGAAAAATTA
>JAEHHB010000014.1:10249-19677 GCA_019248165.1 Candidatus Shapirobacteria bacterium S2_F12 | reverse complement strand
AAATAGGGGATTTTTTCTTCCCGAGCGATTTTGATGGCCTGAACAATTCCATCAACTCCACGACGACCCCAACCCTGAGGGACGATAATACCGTCATAGTTCTTCAAAGATTTACTATCAAAAGTGTTTGAATCTATTGCGTCGATTTCAATTTTTACATCACAATTTATTGCCCCGTGTTTAAGTGCGTCTAAAACTGAAACATACACATCTTTGTGGTTTCCTTTCCCAGACTTTACATACTTTCCTACCAATGCGACTTTCACTGTTTTATTTGCTTTTTCCATCCTTTGAACCAAATTTTCCCACAACTTAATATTAATCGGATGGTTTTTAATTTTAAAATGTTTTCTGATTTTTTTAACCAACCCTTGGTTTTCCAGCATTAAAGGTACTTTATATATCGACGAGCAATCAGGGTCGTCAAAAATAGAATCATTATCCAAAAAACACCTTTTGGCCAAAGTCTCCAATCGAGGTTCATCCATTCCAGACTCACTTCGGGTAATCAATACGTCTGGCATAATCCCTGCAGCTCTTAGTTGAGAGATTGCGTGTTGGGTTGGTTTGGTTTTTAGCTCACCGACATTTTTTAGATAGGGGACATACGACACCATCACATACATAGTCTTTCTTTCTCGACCAATTTCTCTGGCTGCATATAAAAAGGGTAAATTTTCAATATCACCAGTAGTACCGCCAATCTCGACAACAATAAAATCAAAACCTTTTTCAAGTTTATAAAATCTTCTTTTAATCTCATTTGGGACATCTGGTATCATCTCGACATCTCTACCTTCATATTTAAAAGCCCTCTCATTTTCTATTATTGTTTTATAAATTTTTCCCGAAGTAATATTGTTCTCTTTCAAAAAGCTTTGGTTTAAAAAACGTTCATAATTTCCCAAATCTTGGTCAATTTCTCCACCATCTGTAGTTACAAAGGTCTCACCGTGCTCTGCTGGTCTCATTGTCCCCGCATCAATATTTAAATAAGGATCAATTTTAATATGGTTAACTTTAAAACCGCAAGACTTCAGTAATAGGCCAATCGAGGCCGACACGACACCCTTTCCAAGACCGCTCACTACTCCACCAAACACAAAAATATACTTCATGCTATCAATTCTATCTATTAGTCAAAAAAAAGAAATATCTTTATTTATTACTAATTTAGTGATTAAATAAGACGACTATCGCCTCTTCCAGTATTCCAACTTGACTTCTCTAAAATTTTTTATTTCAGTTTGTTTATAGCCCAAGCTTTCCATTTTTTGACTTGTGTCCAGTCCGTGGATAATCTCCCCATAGGGGACAACCACA
Organism: Candidatus Shapirobacteria bacterium S2_F12; assembly: GCA_019248165.1. Lineage (GTDB taxonomy): Bacteria > Patescibacteriota > Microgenomatia > UBA12405 > UBA12405 > WARW01. The sequence continues at coordinate 18,354 of JAEHHB010000014.1, read as the reverse complement.
ACTTCGTTTTCTTTTGGATCAACTGTTTTAATGTCTTCAACTTGAATAGTTGGATTATAAAATTTTATTGGATCGGCAAAACTTGAAATCATATATATCTTTTGTTTATCTTCTAAGTTGCTTGTTAGCAATTTCCAGTCTTCTCGATGCATATTTTGGTTTAATAAATACATAAAACTAAAAAATATAAACCCTCCAGTCAACAAAAATATTGTTTTGGTACTCTTAGTCTTTGCCAAAAGTAGCGAAGTTATTGGAATTAGATACAAAAACCTAAAGTATTGAAGGAGAGGTGATTTGATAGAAAAAATAATTCCCAAAAATATTGGTAACAACAGTAACACCCCCATTATTTTATTTTTAAAAATATTTTTGATCATTATTACCCAAACAACCAGCGTCCAGAGACCTCCAACTATATAATAATTAATCTTTGGGTACCAACTAATTTTTCCAACACTAAACTTAAGCGGAATTAGTAGTAAATTTTTTATATTTACTTTTCCCAAAACTAAGCCCCAATTGGAAACTTCTTTTAGCATCTCTCCGGAATTTTTAAGTTGCAATCCTAATAAGGGGTAAACAACTGTTATCGCCACCACTAGTCCAACACTACAATAAAAAGATAATTTGTATTTTTTTGTAAAAAACGGATAAATCATCATCGCTCCTATTAAGAAAACTGACCCATAAAAAGTACAAAACGCCAAAAAAGTCATCAAATTAAATCCTAAAATGTTTTTCCAATTTGTTCTGGTTTTAGCCGAAGGATCAATTATTTTTAGCCAAAAATATACCGCCCCAGTTAACCACCCAACCACCATGGAATACATTCTTAGTTCCTGTGAGTAATAAATTAATAGCGGGTTTGTTGCCACCAGGGTTGCCGCCCAAATACCGTATTTTTTATTATTATTTTTACCAATCAAATAAACTAACAAAATGGTAATTATTGAAAACAACACCGAACTCAGTCTCATCAATATCACACTATCACCAAAGATTCTTACCCAAACATTTAAAAACCAATAATATAATGGAGGATGAAAATCATTTACCGAAAAATTGGTAACAATCTGTTTTATTGGCAACTTGACAACATTGGCAGTAATAGCTTCGTCTAACCACAAAGATTGATTAATTCCAATTAGGCGAACAAAAAAACTAATTACTAATAAAATATAGATCATATTTTAGGCAGTATTGTCCGATACTTACCAAAAATGTTAACTTTTGTTCCAATATCAGCCCATTCATATAACAATTTAGATTCGGCTAGTTTCATGTTGACACACCCATGTGACATTGGCACCCCAAAATTATTATGCCAATAAGCTTCATGGAAGCTATAGCCGTCTTTTTTGGGTATTTTATTGTTGTAAAAAAACATTACATATTGAACATTTGGTAAATAATAATATGTCCCCATACTTTTTGAACCACCAGACATTTTTTGTTTTCTAACTTTTGTCCAAATCTCATAATTCCCCGTTGGTGTTCTATCCCATTTACCAGTAGAGACCAAAAACCGATAAACCAACCGATCTCCCTCGTAGGCCGAAGTTATTTGGTTGGTCAAATCAACCTCAATTCTTTTGTTGGTTTTTATTGTCTTAGTCTTTGATGTGCTGTCACCCAGAACATTAGTATCTCTTTCTAACAATCTTGGAGGAATTTCCACTAGTTTATTATCAAAAACCCCCCAATTTGCATTTTCGTCATACTCTTCTTTTATATTATTTGGGTCGATTTTTCCTTGTTTTGAAAAAAACTGTTTCCATCCGGGTAAAAATACCGCTCCAATCAAACAGAGACTCATCAGTGTTACGATTTTAATCTTCGTTCTCATTAGTCCATTTAATCATAAAAATGTAACTTTTTAAAATATTTTTTTAAATTTAAGATTATTTGGTTAAACAGCTAGAAATTTTCTTTGTGTTAAACTAATTTATGATTACCTTTATCAAGAAAAATTGGATTGTAATTGTTTTGATTTTAGTTGTTTTATTTTTGGTCAAAGATAAAGTCCCTACACTCACCACTTCATTACCAATGATGGCACCCGAATATGCAACTCAAGACAACGGTTATGCCAGCCTTTCCTCTGCCAAACTCGGAATTTCTCGCAACAATGCGGCTCCATCAGAGAGTTCAGATAGACTTGTCATACAAGACACTAGTTTGTCATTACAAGTCAAAGATGTTTCCAAGACCATCAATAGTATTTTAGATGCCACCAAAAACCTTGGTGGTTTTTTGATAAATTCTTCGCTTAATAAACCAGAAACTGCTGCCAGTGGAACTATCTCTGTACGCGTCCCCGAAGCAAAAAGACAAGAGGCCTTAGAAATTTTCAAAAAATTTGCCGTCAAAGTCGTCTCAGAATCTGTATCTGGCAACGACGTTACTGACCAGTATGTAGATTTGGAATCTCGACTTGAGGTTTTAAACAAAACTAAAACTAAGTATGAAGAAATACTATTGAAAGCCGACAAAGTAGTTGACATTATGAGTGTTCAAGAGCAACTTATTTTTCTTCAGTCCCAGATTGACGATCTTAAGGGTCAGCAAAAATATTTTGAACAATCAGCCAAATTAAGCAAGGTTGTTATTTATCTATCCACTGATGAATTAGCCCTTCCTTACGCCCCAACCAATGAGTGGCGGCCAATGGTAATTTTCAAAAATGCAGTTCGATCTTTAGTCAGTCTTTTCAGGGGATTAGGTTCTATTATTATCTATATAGTAGTTTTTATCCCAATACTTGTCCCTGTTGTGCTAGTGATTCGATATCTAAATCATAAAAAATAAACAAAACTTTTTTATCCAAATTGACCAGCGATACTACATAGTTTATACTGACTTATTACCCGAATATTACCCAAACACCATATTACTACTTATCTACTCAACTAATTATCTAATTTACTAATCAATGCTAAACCAACCCTTGGCTTCTCTGCTTCGCCCCAAAAACCTAGACGAATTTATTGGTCAACAACACCTTGTTGGTCCGGGTAAACCTCTTAGAGTTGCGATTGAAAATCATCAAGTTTTTTCTATGATTTTTTGGGGTCCACCAGGAGTTGGCAAAACCACTTTGGCCAAAATAATTGCCAAAGAGACTGATGCCGAAATTCATGAACTTTCAGCTGTTTCCGCTAGCAAAGATGATATTCGCAAGATCGTTGGTCAGGAAAACCAAACCAATCCAGGGTTGTACAAAAAAATATTATTTCTAGACGAAATTCACCGGTTCAACAAAGCCCAACAAGATTTTTTGTTACCTTTTGTTGAGTCGGGACTTTTAACTTTAATCGGCGCTACAACTGAAAACCCCAGTTTTGAGGTTATTTCTCCACTTCTATCCCGCTGTCGGGTTTTTATCCTAGAGGAGTTAACTGACAATGATATATCTGAGGTTATTGATAGGGCAATCAAAGAATTAAATCGGCACATCTCTCCCGACGAAGCTTTAGCGAAGGCAGGTCATAAAAAAGTTTCTATTACCAAAGCTGCCAAAGAATGGCTTACTAAAATGGCCAATGGTGATGCTCGCCAAGCTCTCACTATGATTGATAATGCCTTCACTCTTTACGGCAAATTAGACAAAGAAGATCTAATCAATACTCTCCAAAATAAGTTTTTACGTTTCGACAAAAAAGGGGAGGAACACTACAATACTATTTCTGCCTTTATCAAAAGTATGCGCGCCTCCAATGTCGACGCTGCTCTTTATTATTTAGCCAGAATGATAAATGCCGGCGAAGACCCAAAATTTATTGCTCGTCGAATGGTGATTTTTGCTAGTGAAGATATCGGTATTGCCAATTCATCGGCTCTCATGTTGGCCAATCAAGTTTTTCAAGCCGTTACCCAAATTGGTTATCCGGAATGTTCTATAAATTTGGCTCATGGAGTCACTTATTTAGCTAAGTCTCCCAAAAGTCGAGAATCATACGAGGCTTTCAAACTTGCTAGTCGTGATGTCGAAAACCTCGGTAATCTCCCAATACCGCTTAATCTTCGCAATGCTGAGACCAAATTAATGGAAGACGCTGGTTACGGTAAGGGTTATCAAATGTATTCCAAAGAATCTCTTCTCCCCGACAAACTTAAAAACAAAAAATATTTTTTGTTAAATAGGTCTAAATTTGGAGAATAACGACAAGTTTTGCCTATTTACCAAACTCCGATTTATCGGAGTAATACAACTAAAGAAAAAATAAAAAATGTCCAATAAAACCGGCGAATTTTCTCAAAAAGTGATCAAATTAGCATTGTCAATTCCTTCAGGTCGAGTCACCACCTATGGTCTAATCACTGCCGCTGCTGGCGGCCACCCAATGTTATCTCGTGTGATTACTCATATTTTAGGTAAATCCGACCAAGTTAATCAAATTCCATTTCATCGAATTGTCTACTCTAATGGAAAAATTTGGAATGACCCAAAGCATAACAAGTGGTGTGCCAAACTTTATAAGCAAGAGGGGATAAAAGTGGACAAAAACAATAAAATTATCAATTTTGAAAAAATACTATACCAATTCTAGTCAATATTCACATGTTAATATAATTTTATGGAAAGTAGAGAAGTCTCGCCAAACCAAGAACAACTTAACCATCAAGAAAGACTATCAATTGATTGTTATTCCAATACCATTGCCTGCGAAAGACATCCAGATAGAAATGAAGATGATAGTTTTTTTGATTCTAGCAAGGGGATTTTTGGAGTCTTTGACGGTATGGGTGGTATGAGCGATGGTCAGTGGTGTGCCCAAACCAGTCGCCAAACAATAGAAGAAATTTTATCCCTCAACCATCACCTGCTTCCCAAGGATAGCAGAGAAGTGTTGACCACCGCCAGTAAAAAAGCCAATGAAAAAGTGTTCGAATCAAAAAAAGGACGCGGTGGCAGCACTGCAACTTTTGGACTTTTGTGTCAAACTTCAGACGGAGTCAGTCAAATAGTTTTAGCCAATACGGGCGACAGCCGTGCTTATCTTGTCCGGGACTCTAAATTAATTAAACTAACTGTCGACGATAACCTTTCAAAAACTGCCGGCCAAAGTATTCAAAACGAGTTAGACAACGCCACTAATGAGCAAGATTTAAGTCAACAAGCTTATGGGATTTTTTTAAATCGTGATCAAATTTCAAATTTTATTGGTATTGGGAAAGATGTTCAAACTAGAATTGTTATTCAAACGGTTTTACCTGGTGATTTATTAGTACTTACCACCGACGGCGTTCATGATAACTTAACGACAATAGAAATTTCTCAAATAATTTCTCAAAACACTAAAACCCCCGAGTTGATATCGAAAAAACTAACCGAGAGTGCCTTGCAAAGAAGTCGAGAGCGGGTTTTACGATCAAAACCTGACGACATGACTTCTTTAGTGGTCAAAATGAAAAGAGACGAAACAGTTCAAAGTCTGCAAGTTGAACCAAAATCCCCATCAACCGAATTTATACCAGAAGTTGGCCAAGAAATTACTTTGCAACGAACTAGCGGTATTATTGAAGGCAATTGGAAAATAAAATATATCCAAGGAGATAATTTAACTGTCACAAAACCATACAAGGGCGATGTTTATGATATTAAATCAGTAACCATTAGTCAGGTTGAGCGTTTTAACCGAGCCCCAAAAATTGAAGACATTGCTACTTCAGCTGACAGAGAACAATTGAAATATGCCCTAAAAAAGTTAGGGGGTTTACAAGGTTCCAGTCGTTATTACCCAACCCAAGATTTATTAACACTTATCGACATCGCTTATCAAAACCAAGGATCAACCGAATCACTCCAAAATATTACCAGAGTTGGTGAATTACGCCAAACTGTCAAACGACTTATTGAAGGGGTAAAAACTACAAAAGCTAGTGTCCTATAAAGAAAAATAATTTTATATTGTTTTGGTTCGTGTTGTAAACTTATAAGAAAAGTAATATAATCCGGTTGTAAATGCAGGTTACAAATTGTTCTCCCAATATATTATGATAAAAATGGGGTTTGCCCGAAGGCTGACCGCTATTGTCGCCAATTTGTCTTTGTTGCTAAATAGCTTTTTACCATTTATCCTTGCCATCCAACCTGTTTACGCCCAAAGTTCGGAAGTAGCTGTGTCTGTTATTGTTGAACCAACTCCCACCCCCCAATCAAACCCAGAAATCAAAGAGTCAGAAATTATTCCTCCAACTCCGACTCCAGAACAAGAACCGACCGAAACCCCAAAACCAACTCAAATTTTAGAACCAACAATAACTCTTGAACCAACACTTATCCCGACCGAAACCCCAACTGTAAATCCTACCAATGAACCCACCCCGGCACCTATTCAAGATAATAATATTCCAACCGAAAACCCCACACCAACTGTCCAACCTGCAACCACTCTCGAGTTAACCCCAACAATTGAACCAACTACAACTGAGACACTATCAATTACTCCAACAGAAATTCCCGGCGAAAATCAGACAAACAATTCATCAGATTCGAATCAACCAACCACAACATCTAGCCCTAGCGAAACACCCACAAAAATCCCTTCTATTACACCAACTGTAATCATTACCCCCCAAATTTTGGGTCAAACAGTTGTGGATGGAGAAATTGAAACAATTGTTGTTCCAAATAATATGTCTCGCACAGATGTATTAAATCCAGTTGTTTCTACCGACAAACCAGATTATCACCCAGCCGAAATAGTAATTATTAGTGGTAATGGGTTTTTACCTAACACTGAATATTTCTTACATATAACTTCTGACAATATTGACCAAACATATCGTATTATTTCCGACCCTAACGGTGAATTTACATATAGTTACCAACTCGAAGATGCTTATCATCCTAATTATCAAGTCGAAGTCAAAGATAATTCTGGAGTCGTCATTACTTCAACTACTTTTACTGATAGTCTTATTACTGATTTTCCTTATAGTTGTACTGGTCAATGTGTTTCAGAAGACGTAAAAGTTCAAATTATCGCCCTAGTAGATGCTTCAGGTAATCCCATTGTATGTGGCGTAAGCGACACCTCTAAAGATAGTTATTTAAAAATAAATTACACCTCGACCGCTTCTAATAGATACTCTGTTTTTATTCAAGGTAATTTGATAGTAAATGGTACAGAAATTGGCCTAATAGATTCTTACAACACTTGTGTTGATAAGGTATCAGGTTCACAAGAAATAATTTATCATATAGGCGACATCGCTTGCGGAAGTAGCCTTTCAATTCGTAATTTGAAATTAAATTGGTCTAACAATAAAGAGTCAGATGAAACACAAAATTGCGAAAATGTTTTTAACACTACCCATGAATGCTCAAGCCCAAAATGTTATGGAAGTAGTTCTGACTATACTATTAGTACCCCGCCTTCATTAAAGTTAGTTAAAGAGTTTGGTACTGGGGGTGGAATTGCGTCTGATTGGACTTTAACCGCCAATGGTCCTTCAGTTCTTTCTGGTAAGCCAATTAGTGGTAATAATTATATTAGTGGAGTAATCCTCTCCGGTACCTATGATCTATCTGAAGGTGGCCCGTTGGGTTATACGGGAAGCGCTTGGAGTTGTGTAATAAATAATAACCCCGCAGTTACAGGAAATTCAATCAGTCTTATGAACAACGATAAAGCTGTTTGTACGATTACTAACACACGCAATCCTTATTGTGGCGATCATCTCGTTAATCAATCAATAGAACAATGTGATGATGGTAATAATGTTAGTGGCGATGGTTGTAGCTCCAGTTGTCAGTTAGAAAAAGGTACTTTAACTGTAAAGAAGATAGTTATAAATAATCACGGTGGAATTAAAACTGTTTCAGATTTTACCTTTAAAGTTAACGACGGTTCTCCTGTATCTTTCGAAGCTGATGGAGAAAATAAAATTTTAGTCGATGCCGGTATCTATTCAGTAACCGAACCAACTGTTTCTGGTTATTCTACTACTTATGACAATTGTACCTCGGTAAATATTCTAGCAGGACAATCTTCTACCTGTACCATCACTAATGATGACGTTGCTCCTACTTTAAAACTTGTTAAATCTGTTACTAATGATAACGGCGGTACAACTTTATCCGGTGGTTGGGATTT
>JAEHHB010000014.1:0-10153 GCA_019248165.1 Candidatus Shapirobacteria bacterium S2_F12 | reverse complement strand
TCCGGTAGTTGGTCATGTAATGGAGGAACTCTCTCTACAGACAAAATTACTTTAGGCTTGGATGACGATGTTACCTGTACCATCACTAATGATGACGTTGCTCCTACTTTAAAACTTGTTAAATCTGTTACTAATGATAACGGCGGTACAACTTTATCCGGTGGTTGGGATTTAACCGCAACCGGATCAGTATTAGGTTTCACCGATAAAGGTGATTCCACTACTTTCCATACCGTTAAAGCTGGTGTTGAATACACCTTAACTGAATCTTCAGTCCCAGGTTATTCTGCCGGTAGTTGGTCATGTAATGGAGGAACTCTCTCTACAGACAAAATTACTTTAGGCTTGGATGACGATGTTACCTGTACCATCACTAATGATGACGTTGCTCCAAAATTAACCTTAGTTAAAGACCCAACCAATGATGATGGGGGCAATGCTTTACCTGACGATTTCAAATTAACAATTGGTGGCACTGCTGCTATTTCCGGAACTGCTTACACCTTAGAAGCCAATAAGTCCTATACTATCAACGAAACACAACTTACTGGTTATACTTTTACTTCTATTACTGGTGATAAGAAATGCCCAACCACCCTCGGTGGCTCTATTACTTTAGCTCCAGGTGATGACATTACCTGTACTATTACTAATGATGACCAAAAATCTAGTATTACTTTAATTAAACAAGTTATTAATAATAATGGCGGCACCGCCGGGGTTAACGAATTTGGACTGTCTATAGGGGGAACAGACGTTGTCTCTGGTGAAAAATTAGTTTTAAAATCAAACGAATCTTATATAATCGATGAAGTTGGTTTAGATGGTTACCACTATGTCTCACTAAATGGTAATAAATGTCCTGATTATTTAGGTGGTACTGTTGAATTGAAGCCAGGTGAAAATATAGTTTGTACTATTACTAATGATGACCAACCTGGAACACTTATTGTTAAAAAGGTTGTAATAAACGATAACGGAGGGACACTAAAACCTGAAGACTTTGCTTTTAAGATAAACAATAGCAATCCAACATCTTTTGAATCAGATGGACAAAATAATATTTCTGTCGATGCGGGAAGCTATACAATAGTGGAACCGTCAGTTCTCGGATATAAAACCACTTATAATAACTGTAATAACGTAATAATTTCAAATGGCAAAACAGAGACTTGTGTTATTACTAATGATGATACCTATGGGAAAGTTGTTGTCACAAAATACAACGATATAAATGGTAATGGTAAAAAAGATGTAAACGAAAAAGAACTTGATGGTTGGGATATAAATTTATCAAACCAAACAAAAACCACCGATTTAACTGGTGTAGTTACTTTTTCTCCTCTTTTATCTGGAGAATATTCTTTAGGAGAAACCCAAAAGCCTGGTTGGAAACAAACCGAAATTATTTGTGATAACCAAGACAAAGAACCAACTTCTACTCCTACCCCAATATCAACTTCTACTCCGACTCCACCATTGACTGGCACTCCGACTCCAACCAGTACTCCCACCCCAACGCTAAAGGGTCTTTGTCACTGGAATGAAGGTAGTGATAAGTGGAATGCACTTTATGTAACAATAAATAATCCTGGACATATTGACCATACTAAAGATTTTCCTTATAATGGGCCAAGATTGGCAAATGGACACCCCACGAAAGAAGGCGACCTTTGGTGTTTAAATAATGACCCAAACCAATCTAGATTGTCTAAGTTGTTGGGTATTTCAAAAGTATTTGCTCAAGAAAACTATGATGATCTGTATTATATAGACCTAAAACCAGAACAAACAGTTTACTGTTACATCGGCAACCAGCGTCTCGAACCAAAACTTACCATCTCCAAATTCAACAATGTCACAGGTAACTTGAGTCCTGGTGGTGCGGTTGAATATACTATCGATTTGGGAATCGCTCAAAACGATATTAAAAACTTAAAGGTAACCGACCTACTAAGTAACGGCTTTAAATATAAAACAGGTTCATACAAAATTTATTTAGATAGTTTGGACGTCACTTCTCAAGTGGCCGAACCTCAATACCATTCTCCTGGTGTTTGGGATTTGTCTTCACTTGGCACTCTTACTCCCGAAAACAAGTTAAGACTTGTTTACACCGCCGATATTTCTACTGACCAACAACCTGGTAAGTATACCGACTTGGCTTGGGCAGCTGCCAATTATGCTTATAATGATTCCGAAAAATTGCTAGCATTAGCCGAAGATGTTGGTAAAGTCGACGATAATTTTGTTGGAACAATTGTGCCTATAGTCAAAAATACCCAAAATTCTGTCTCTGCCGAAGTCGAACAAAAAGTCGAAGGCACAGTTCTTGGTGCTTCTACTGAATTACCAGGTACCGGTGCCTCCACTTTATGGCTGATTCTAAGTAGTATCTTAGGATTTGTCGGATTGGGAGTTTTAAAAATTAATAAAAAAAATATGTTTATTTTATTATTCGCCCTATTTAGTTTTGGCCTTATGGTCAAACCAGCTATTGCGGCTGATTTTGTCCTAAGTATTCAAGAACCAAAAACACCAACCAACACTAAGGATTTAAAGTTGGAATTTAAAGCCCTCCACCTCAACAATGGAATAATCACTGCCAAATGTCTCAAAAAAGGACCAACCGATTCTGTTTTTTCCCAATTTGGTTCAAATATAGTTTTGACAGCTGGTGGAAACAGTTCATACTGTGACTTATCTCTTGCTATTAACAACAATGGTACTTACCAATTCACTGTTGAAGCCAATGATGGAGTTGATACTACTAGTAAAAATGTTTCTCTAGATTACAACACATCTTCACCAGGGACCCCCAGAGATTATCGAAAAGAAAATATTAACAGTAATAACTGTGATTTCAAAATCCATTTCCGAACTGATGCCGACAATGGTAAAACAGTAAAGGTTGAGTTGTATCGCTCTACTGATTCGGCTTTTTCTGTTAACAACGAATCTTTAGTATCTTCGGTCAATATTGGATCTGACCAAGAATATGATCTTCTTAATAGCGTTCCTGATTGTTCAAAGACATATTATTATGCGCTTCGCGCTTTTGACAACGCCGGCAATGGTTCAGGTTTAATCGGTGACAAAATTACTATCACCACCACAACTACTAGTGAAACGACTGTCAACGATGGTAATCAAGGGGCCATTCCTGTTGTCAATGCCAAAATTCCTTCCGAAGAAAGCCAAACTGACAGTAACCAAAATACTTCGACTTCTGACCAAACAGGTCAGGTCTTGGGTACCCAGAAAAGTACTGTTGCTGATTTTGTTGGCAAGCACAAATTCATCTCAACTCTTATTGGAGTGAGTGTTTTGAGTATAATTATTTATGCCATCAAAAAAAACAGAAAAAACAAAAAAAGATAAGAAAGTTTTTTCTATTCAAAAACTGATTGGCACGATACTTATCACTGTTGCCTTGTTTATTCCTCTAAAAACTTATTGGCCAGTTTTAAAGGCTGAAGTAATCTATCAAGTAACCAAAAAAGACAACCAAGTTATCAATACTAAATCATCTGAAATAATTCCTGCAGATAAAGATTTTTCTATTATTATCCCCAAGATAAACGCCAACGCCAAAGTCATCAGAAACGTTAATCCTTACGAGCCCAAAGAATATCAAAAAGCCCTGACACTAGGAGTCGCCCATGCCAGTGGTACTGCTACCCCTGATCAGTCTGGAAATGTATTTATTTTTGCCCATAGTGCCACTAATTGGTACCAAGCCAATCAATACAACGCCGTTTTTTATTTGCTCAATAAATTAGAAGCAGGGGATAGTATTGTCGTTTATTTTGACAATATTCCCTACAATTATTCTGTCAGTGAAATCAAATTAGTTAGCTCAAAAGATATCAACTACTTATCTTCTAATCTAAATACTAATCAACTAACCCTGATGACTTGTTGGCCACCCGGAACTACTCTCAAACGTTTAGTAGTTGTCGCCACTAAAAAATGAAGATTACCAACCCTTATCATCTCCAATTATTAAAATTAATTGACCAAACAAAGTCCGATTGTAAACCAACCGATACCACATGGGTGCAAAAATATTTAGGAAGTAATAAAACTTTTCATGGCTTTAGCTCTCTTCAGATGAGAATTTTAGTTAAAACATTTTTGGACGAAAATAAATTAGATAAGTCTCAAGCGATAGAATTGTTAAATTCTCTTTATCAAAACGGCACTACTTATACCGAAATTGCTCTTGCTGCTATGATTTTACCCCACACTCCACTTATCAAATCTTTCGCTCCAAAATATCTCGATTTATGGCTAAACTACACCTGTGGTTGGGCGGAAAACGATGTCTTGTGTCAGTCAAATTTTTCTTCCGAAATCCTGCTTTCAAATTGGAACGATTGGCAAAAAATTTTAAAAGAATTTAATCAAAGTCCCAGCATTAACAAACGTCGCGCCAGTCTGGTTTTGTTGACCAAATCGCTTCGTCAATCAGACGATTCGCGATTATCAAAAATCGCTTTTGAAAATATTGAAAATCTCAAATCAGAAAAAGAAATTTTAATCACCAAAGCAGTTTCTTGGGCTCTTCGCGCTTTAGTAAAATATCACAGAGACGACGTCCTAGATTATTTAGAAAAAAATAAAAATAATCTCCCAAAAATTGCTTACCGCGAAGCTCTTTCCAAGGCTTTAACAGGCAAAAAATACGTCAACAAATCAAAAACTAAATAATTTTTGGCTACTAGCTAAAAGCTATTTACTAAACGCTAAATTAATATCTAGTTTCCACAAAAGTCAACGCCATTCCGACGGCGTTTCCTCGTCCAGTTCGGCCGATTCGATGGATATAATCTTCGTAATTGTTAGGTTTGTCATAGTTGATTACATGAGTAATATCTTTGACGTCTAATCCTCTGGCTGCTACATCAGTTGCCACCAAAATATTAATTTGATTTTCTTTAAACATTCTTAAAGTTGCCTGTCTTTTGTGTTGTGGTTTATCTCCATGAAGTGACCCAGCCTTAAAGCCATTTTCCAAAAGATCTTCAGAAATTTTTTCTACAATTCGTTTTGTTCCTCCAAAAACCAAAACTTTTTTAAAGTCTGATTTGCTCAACAAGTTCATCAACATATTTTCCTTGTTGCTTCGATTTACCATAACCACATTTTGTTCTACATGATCACTCGATTCTTGGGTTTTAATCGACACTTTTACTGGATTGTTCAAAAAAGAGTTGACTAGTCCTTCAATTTTTCGATCCATCGTTGCCGAAAAAAACAAAGTTTGACGGTTAGGTGGAATTCGGTCAACAATATTTCTAATGTCATTAATAAATCCCATATCTAACATTCGATCAACTTCATCCAACACTAAGGTGTCAAATTTATCAAATTTAATGACCCTTCTGTCGGCTAAATCCTTAATTCGCCCAGGAGTTCCGACAATAATATGCGGGTCGCGCTTTATTTCCATTACTTGTTCTCGCATATATGCGCCACCGATAGCTAGTGATATATAAACTTTTATATCAAAAGTAAATGATCTGATTTCTTGTTTGACTTGCATCGCCAACTCGCGAGTCGGTGCCATTATTAAAATTCTTTTTTGGGGGTTTTGGGCAATCATTTCAATTAAGGGTAGGGCATAAGCGGCAGTTTTACCGGTTCCAGTGTTGGCAATTCCCAATACATCTCGACCTTCCAAAATTGACGGGATTATCTCGTCTTGAATTTTTGTTGGTTGTAAGTAGCCTTTATTTTTTATATTTCTCAATAAAATTTCTCCAAAACCAAATTCGTTTAATTGATGTTTAACTTCAACTTCTTCTATTTTGACAACTGGACAGGCTTTTTTTATAAATAATGCCGGATTAATATCATCTCCAAACCTCTTGGCTTTTCTTGGAGATCCAAACCGACTAGCGGTAGGTCTGCCAAAACTAGACTTGGTTGTTCCGTAATTGGATTTTGGTCGGGAAAATTTTGATCGTGGAGCATTAAAATTTCTAAATTCACCACTAGACTGACTTCCTCTATTTGAGCGCCCGAATGACGCGTTCCTATTGTTGTACATAATAATATTTTTTGAGTAGCAACGTCTTGCGGCCGTGACCAACAAAGACTAACTATGCCCAAAAAATATTAATTCACAAAAATTTTGTGCTCGGGCATTAGATTATCAATTTCTCTTATTGCTTAAATCAGTTTGTAGTCTATCACACCATATTCCAATTGCAAATTATTATTAAATATCTGATATCTGGCATCCTAACCACTAAATACTATAATAAAAATAGGACATTTAGTGTGTTTTGCTTTTAGTGTACAAAAAATGAAAAAAATATTATTAATCTTTAGCCTGATATTTTGTATCTTTTGCAGACCAATTTTTGCCGTAGAAGAAATAGTTATTATTGATGCTGTGGCTACCGAAGGAATCTATATTGGCCAGACTTTTCCAATAGGGGTTGCCATCTATGGCGCTCAACCAGATACTTCTTTTTTCTATAAAATTTATGGTGGAATAAGGGACAATCTTAGATATATTCAAAACAATGAATTTCTCAATTATGATGCTAGCTGGTCGTCTTTTCCCACATCAACCACCGACTCAAACGGCAATGCTTATATTGACACTATTGGCTATATTAAAAATAATAGTCCAGCTGGTTATTACGATCTTTATGTCCAATTAGCTTTTCCTGATTATTCCACTCCTACTAATTACATAACTTTTCCTCAACCAATTCGAGTTGTTCCTTTATTGACCACCCCAACCACAACCATTGCTCCCACTCCGACAGATACTACGACCTTGACTGTTACTGTTAAAGCAACTCCTACACCTACTTTTACCTCCACCCCAACCCCAGTGCAAAACTCACAGACGACCCCCACACTTTCACCCAGTCCTACTGTTTTCTCAAAAAAATTTGGTCTATTAAATTCAACCTCAAAAGTATCAAATACCCCCACCATTAGTGCTATTTTCAACTCTACTAACCCTGATCTGACTACTATTCAAATTGGTTCTAACCCATCTTCGCCAACAGAATTAATCCGAATCCAAGAAATTAAACCGATAAGTAATCTTAAAATAAAGGTTTTTTTTGTTTTTCTGTTAGTTTCTACCTCGTTTATTTTATATTGTCTATGTTTTTTTGGATATACTTTTAAAGCGGTATTAATTGATATAAATAAATTTATTTTATTTATTAAACCGCAATTCAAAAAAATATTAACTAAATTGAAAAAATCACCTCAAATAATATTTAAATATTTTCAAAATCTATGTTTTTACATAAAAGCTATCATAAATATCAAAACAATTAAAAAAAAATTCAGTAGTTTTTACAAAATTCTCTTTTCATTACTTAAAATAATATTAAATATTTTTCAAAAATTTATAAAATACAATAGTTACTTTTTTGTTCATACTTTTACATTTATTAAAAAACATATTAAAGTCCCCAGAAAAATTAAAAGATATCTAAGTCACAAAAAATTTAATATTTCAATTTTATTATTTATGGGTTTAGTAACTAATTTTTATTTGAAATCACCCTTGTTAATAATATGAAAAATAAGGTTTTTCGGTTAATAATAGTAATTTGTTCGCTTTTGGTTTTTAGTTTGCTGGTGGTTAGGTTGGTTAAAGGTAACAATGTTGATAATTATTTGTTGTTTGATGGTGTTGATGACTATGTGGAAGTTCCTGATAATGATGCTTATAGCGCTTCTACAACGGGTGAATTAACGGTGTCTTTTTGGATGAGACCAGATGTTTTGGATTTTCAAACAACAATTGCTTCAGGCGATGGACCGTATATCGATTTTTTAGGTAAAGGAGAATATATGGGGCCCAACCAATTAGAGTGGAGTTTTAGGCTTTATAACGAAACTGATTCATCTAGACCAAACCGAGTTTCGTTTTATCTCTTTAATTTAGCTGGGGGGCTTGGGGTTGGTAGTTATTTTGAAGGTGGAATCAATGGTACCCCTGATATGGTCGCGGGAGAATGGGTTCATGTGGTAGGTAAGGTTGATACTAATTATGTTCATATTTATAGAAATGGTGTTTTAAAAGATACTGATGGCTATACTGCAGAAACTGACCCTTTTGTGATAATATCTCCTGAAAATGGGGCAGCCCCATTTAGAATCGGCACAGTGTCGACCGCAGATATTTCCCTTTTTGAAGGAGCTATCGATGATGTAATTATTTGGAATCGAGGCTTAAGTGATACTGAAATAACCAATCTTTACGGAGGAACTATTCCTGAGACTGGAATGGTAGGAAGATGGACGTTTGATGAAGGGGTAGGGGACTCGGCTGTTGATAGTATTTCGGCTAATAACGGGACTTTAATTCCAGGTAACGGTCACCCTGAGTGGGTTTCTCCACCGATACCAACTCCAACCCCAGACCCTAATAATACCGGTTATTATCCAGTCAACGAAACTTTATTAAATAATACTGTTTCAGTTTCTGGAACAACTGGTGATTTATACGTCGACGATACTAGCTATCGAATTATTCGTAGTTTTCCAACCTCTTATACTGCTGATTTTCAAATAACTTCTGTTGATGCTTTAGCTACTATTGGCAGTACTGCTTATACTGATAGAGCCACTCTTACTTGGAGTGTCCCTACTGATGGTAATTATTTAATTATTGCTAATGCCGGAGTTGGTCGATCCAGTTGGACTGGTGTCCGCACAACCAAAGCTCAAATGACCATAAATGGGGTTTCTTATGCGGAAACTTTTAACACTGATAAGGCTGATCCTGATAATTTTAGGCCTTTTTCTGGAGCCGAAATTCAACCACTTTCGGCTGGTACTAATACGGTCAAAATTCAATATGCCGCCACTAATACTGACAGTGGCAATGTGGGTATTATTAAAAATGCCCGTATTGCCGCTATGCGAGTTGATAATACACAAATGGTCACTCCTATTGATAATGTTATTGGTTCATCGGCTAATTATGCCGACATTGCTACCCTAAACCTTACTCCCAAAGTCACCGAAGATTGGTTGATTATTGCTCATGCCGATTTAACCTCTAGTACCGCAACCGCCATAAACTATGCTAGATTAATGATTGGATCAACTCAATTAGCTGAACATGTGGGTAAAATTGTCAACTATGGCCACCTTCTCCCTTTTGATACCTACGATTCTATTACCCTTAATGCTGATACTTCATATACTTTTAAAATTCAAGTGAAAGGGTCAACTGGATATCTAACTTATAAAAATGTTGGAATTTATGCTATACCAAAATCAATTTTTCAGTCAACAGCAGAAGTAGAAACAATTGGTGAAACCAGCTGTTCTACTTGTACTTTAAGCTCACCCGCTACTATTGCCACCCTCAATCTTAATACGGGAGTCGGTGGTACTTATTTAATCACCACTACTGGATCGCAATGGACCAGTAATACTAATTATTTTAGTGGTATTATGCTAAATGCTGGAAGTACCGAAACTCAGTCAACTATTGAAGTTGGAACAACCGCCCATTACCCTAGTTTTTTGCTCCAAAAAGTAGTAAGTTTAGCCACTGGTTCAACAACAATTAGTGTTCAGCTTTTTTCCCAATCATCTGGCACTACAGTAAAAGCCAAGGATGTCCGTATTAATGCCGTTAAATTGGGTACTGCTAATAGTCAAAAAATAGAGGTTGAATACACTGGAGTTGGTGACACACTTAACTGGACAAAGTTAGATTATTTAGTAAATTCTGGGTTTTCTGTTGCTTCAGTTGGCACTTCTTTACAACTTTGGAATTATAATTCAAACGCCTATTCAACTTCAGGTGATGGTTTCCTGTCTTACACCTCATCAGCTACTCCAAATACCTTTGAAGGAAAAACTCAATCAATCACGACTAACCCTACTTATTTCAGAAATTCTACTACTGGAGATTGGAAATTAAAAATTAGAGGGACATCTAATAATGGGACCTGGATTAATTGGTCGGGCGATTTAGTGAAATACACCCCAGAAACCATTATTAATACCGCACCAGCGATTCCCACGCTTATCTCACCATCGAATTCTGCTGTCTGATTTTCGCCGGGAATTTCTGTTGGAGTAATTGATAGTGTCTCAGTTGTAGTTGGTTCAATTGTTGGGGTTAACTCGAGAGTGGTTGCAGGTTGGA
>JAEHHB010000138.1 GCA_019248165.1 Candidatus Shapirobacteria bacterium S2_F12 | reverse complement strand
ATTTACTCTATAATTCTCTCATGTATTTCGTTTATAGCCTCCTTTGTAGTGACGACACAATCTATACCGGGATTACCACCGACCTAGACAGGCGAGTGGGCGAGCACAACTCTTCTCCTCTCGGGGCCAAATATACCCGCTGTCGCCGACCTGTAAAACTAATTTATCAAAAACAATTTGACACCAGATCGGAAGCGCTAGTCGAAGAAGCCCGAATCAAAAAATTAAAAAGAAGTGACAAACTAAAGTTAATTTCCAAATAATTTTTTAAATTTCCTTTATAATTTAGTTATATGATTAAACAATTTCTAGTCGCATTTGGGAGTTTTCTGGCAGTTGATGGTTTGTGGCTTGGGTTTTGTTAATGAGTCATGACTTGGATATAGATATTCTTAATGCTTTAAACAAAAAAATGGATCAAAATGAAACGAAATATCCTGAAGATAAG
>JAEHHB010000137.1 GCA_019248165.1 Candidatus Shapirobacteria bacterium S2_F12 | reverse complement strand
TATTTTTTAATGAGTATGCCATGAAATCGAACATCTGTATTTTTGATTAAAATATTTATTTATTGATGTTTTTTGAAAAAAGGACACATATGTCTTTTTTTTATATATATTAATATATATTATATGGATAGTCTTTTTTTATTTTAATAAACCAAAAAAACCCAAACCCCTACAACCACCGCTCGGAAACGCAGCACGGGAAATTGCGTAGCGTAGCGTAGCAATTTGACTAGTGCAAGTGCAACGAGAAGGTGGTTGTAGCATCAGCACGAAGTAGCGAAAAAAAGAAACATTGGATTTATTCTCAATAGAGCCAGTTAGGGATGGTACCTATGACACTATTATCTGGCGCTAGAGATAAATTTTAATTAATCTTTTTAGAACATGCTTCTTTATACATAAGCTCTTCTCTTTCCCAGTTATCTTGAGATACTACTAATCTTGGATTTATTATGTAG
>JAEHHB010000136.1 GCA_019248165.1 Candidatus Shapirobacteria bacterium S2_F12 | reverse complement strand
TGTTGATCATTGTAAAAATATTGGCATCAAATATATTACAGTTTATGCCCTATCAACTGAAAATTGGAAAAAACGAAGTGCTCAAGAAGTTAAGGGCATTTTCAATTTATTAATCCAAATTGTCAAAGAAAAAAGAGTCGAATATCAAAAATCTGGCATTAAATTTTTTGTCTTAGGTAATTTTCAAGCTTTTCCCTTAAAAGTCCGTAAAGCCATCAAAAAAATTATGGACATGGTTCTGGATAAAGAAAGACTAAAATTTAACGTTGCTCTAAATTATGGTGGTCGTGACGAAATCGTCAATGCTATTAAAAATATAATCAAAGACGGGGTTAAACCATCTCAAGTCGACGAAAAATTAATTTCTAAATATCTATATACTACTGGTCAACCAGACCCTGATTTAGTTATCCGTCCCGGCGGAGAATTCCGTCTTTCCAATTTTTTACTCTGGCAACT
>JAEHHB010000135.1 GCA_019248165.1 Candidatus Shapirobacteria bacterium S2_F12 | reverse complement strand
CGGCTAAGTAAATAAAACCACCCGCCGTGATTGGTATTAAAAAGATTGAAAAATTAGTGTCAAAAATAAAAACAAGAAAAACACCAAAGATACTAAATAAGGCAGTAAAAAAATTATAAAAAATAGCCTTTTTAACAGAAAACTGATGATGTAGGAGAATTCCAAAATCGCCAATTTCTTGGGGAATTTCATGAAATATTACTGCTAGGGTGGTAGTAAGTCCGACAAAAAAACTTATTTGATAGCTGGCAGCAATAAGGGCTCCGTCGATGAAATTATGAATACTATCGCCAACTAAATTTAAAGTAGCAACATGTTTGGTTGACTGGTGGCAATTAGCATCGTGACAGTGATGCCAGAGCAGGATTTTTTCCAAAACAAAAAAGACAAGTATCCCAACAAGAATTAATAATGAAGCAGGAGTACTAGATTCAAAAAAATCAAATGATTGAGGAATTAAATGGATAAACG
>JAEHHB010000134.1 GCA_019248165.1 Candidatus Shapirobacteria bacterium S2_F12 | reverse complement strand
TTTGAATTTCTAAAATAATTTTTTCGGGAGATAGTAGAGTATTACCACTGTTTTCGATGTTGGCAAATAAAGTGATGTTCTTTTGCCAATCAGTGTCAGGAATACGTACTCCTTTTACATTTAGGATATTTACATTTAATGAAGTTGTAACCAAAGTAACTTCCATACGGGCGCCTTGGACAATGGAGACCCCTGATCCAGAAGAGTTTAGTGATGATGCTTTAATCCTTAAAACTCCTTGATAGTTTTTAGTTTCGGCGTTTTTGGGAACAGTAACAACTGCTTTGATGGTTTTTCTTTTTTCATTTTTTGGAAAAACGAACTCTTTTGATGGCTCAAACAAGTTTTTGCGGAAACTATTGTAACTTCTGTTACTGTTGGGAACTCAGCTCCTTCTTTTTCTGTTCAAACTCATGAGGTAACTACTAGTAGTTCTACTAGCCCAACTAATGTTGGGACAACCGTAACCTTTTCTG
>JAEHHB010000133.1 GCA_019248165.1 Candidatus Shapirobacteria bacterium S2_F12 | reverse complement strand
AGTAGCTATCGACCATTTCGATACCGGCCACAGTGTTGGTGGTTACAATAATCCTTACCCTTCCATTAACCCCGATGATGAGTAACTATGCAACAACCTATGCCCTAAGAAGTGGATTGGTATACCCTGTTTTGGCATCAATGGTTGGGCTGGGAATTTATTTTCTAGTCGAACAATTTAAAAATAAAAAGATAAAGTCGCTTATAAAAACAACAGTTGTGATGGTTTATTTAATTTCAATGATAAATTTTTTCGTAATGTATTGGTACCGGACTCCGTTTGAAAAAAGTGCTGGTTGGGTGTTTTTTGAAAGACAGGCGGTTAGATATATTAGTTTACTAAAAGAGACTAATAATCAAGAAAAAATTGAAGTTGTTACGGGTGACCCCGTGGATATGATTTATGAATATGGAATTTTTACTGGGAAAATAAATAATAGAGAGTTTGTAGAGGTAATGAATCAAACAATTAAAACA
>JAEHHB010000132.1 GCA_019248165.1 Candidatus Shapirobacteria bacterium S2_F12 | reverse complement strand
AAAACTCATACATAGCGCCAAAATTATACCTGGGGTTCCGTCTAAAAAGCCAAGGCGTAAAAAATAATTTTGAAAAAATTTCCCTATCGGAAAGAAAATTATTTCAAACATGTTGGTAGATGCTTGTTTTTGGAATAACTCTTTTGACCTGATGTCCGAATATGTATTAATTTTTTGGATAAATGATTTTATGGTTGAATGAGAGTAATGATAAATAATATATTTGGTGTTTTTTATTAATTTGTTAGTTTCCCAACCCTCGTGAACCTGTCCTTCAAAGTGGCCATATTTTTTGTTGAACAATCTAATAAAACTCAAATATGCAGTTTCTCCGTGTTTAAGTTTGTGTTTAAGAAAAATATCTTGCCTTTTGAACGCATAGTTTTTATATTGACCGACATCGAAATGATTTAAAAACTGGATTCACTTTTTGCTTGGTTTTTCGTCAGCGTCTAACCAAAGAACCCAATTGTGATTG
>JAEHHB010000131.1 GCA_019248165.1 Candidatus Shapirobacteria bacterium S2_F12 | reverse complement strand
AAATATGGCAATTGTTTATTCAAAAACTAAAAAAGATTTTTTAAATGATGTTTTAAATGGGGATTTAAACGATGAGGTTTACTTGTCTTATGTCAGAGAATTAGGTCAATCTACAAATCAAAGTCAAAAAACAGCTTGGAGCAACTCACTTCAATACATGAGCACAATTATGCAAGACCCAGATATTCCACTGAATTCAGGTGTTGCTATTGAATATAAAATACCCCGGACTACAAATAGAATAGATTTTATTATTACTGGAACAGATGAAGATAAA
Source organism: Candidatus Shapirobacteria bacterium S2_F12 (assembly GCA_019248165.1). GTDB lineage: Bacteria > Patescibacteriota > Microgenomatia > UBA12405 > UBA12405 > WARW01. The sequence continues at coordinate 202 of JAEHHB010000131.1, read as the reverse complement.
AAATATTCAGCAATTATCATTGAATTAAAACAATGGAGTGAAGGGGTTCATTTGTCAAATAAAGACGGTGTTATTGAGACTGATTTTTTTGGTGAAGTAGCTCATCCTTGTTACCAAGCTTGGTCTTATTCTTCGTTAATAGAAGATTATAATGAAGACGTTAGAAATAAAGGGATTGTTTTAAAGCCATGTGCATATTTAC
>JAEHHB010000130.1 GCA_019248165.1 Candidatus Shapirobacteria bacterium S2_F12 | reverse complement strand
GTAACTTTTGCTTCGATTTTAAACTATTCCATCATGATTCTAAATTAAGTTTTGATAAAATAGCCCATGTCTTTGAAAATAAATGATTATGACTATTTTTTGCCTACTAACCTGATTGCCAATCAACCAAGCCCAAAAAGAGACGAATGTCGGTTGTTGTGTCTGGATAAAAAATCAAACACCATCTCTCACCATGTATTCAAAAACTTAGTTGATATTCTCAATTCGGGTGATGTTTTAGTCTTAAACCAAAGTAGGGTTTTTCCGGCCCGAATATTTGGTAAAAAAGATACTGGAGGGGATATTGAAGTCTTATTAATCCGACAAATCAAATCTGATATTTGGTTGGCCATATCAAAACCTCGTCCAAAATCAGGTAAAAAAATAGTTATAATCATTTATTTTCAAAGACATGGGCTATTTTATCAAAACTTAATTTAGAATCATGATGGAATAGTTTAAAATCGAAGCAAAAGTTAC
>JAEHHB010000129.1 GCA_019248165.1 Candidatus Shapirobacteria bacterium S2_F12 | reverse complement strand
ATTGAGTTGACTACCCCATCCATGTTCAGGTCTCCTTCAACTCCACAATTGATATCAGCTCCAGCATCTAATCTTGATTTGACATAGCTTAAGTCGGCTGTATTAATGATTCCACTTTTGTCAATATCACCAGATGATAAAGTGTATTCACTAAAATCATAGACAGAAGTGTTGCTAGCCTTTAGATCAATGTCACAAACATCAGTTTCAGATAGTTTACTGCTTTGATTGTCTTGACACATTCTCTTCTTTAGGTGGAAGGGTCCTTTTACTTTTATCCAGTTATAGGTATCAACTGAACCAAAGATGTTCTTATCAAGACCTTCATTATCCTCGTCTTTTTGATCTATGGTTACTTTAAACACTTGATTACCTAAAGTGTCTGTTTTCTTGTCAACTACTTCAAAACTAGACAAGATTTCGTTTTGATACGCTCCATCACTTAATCCAGTTACGTTGATAACATCTGAACTCATTTTTGT
>JAEHHB010000013.1 GCA_019248165.1 Candidatus Shapirobacteria bacterium S2_F12 | reverse complement strand
AAGATTTTAAAATAGTTTCTGAATACATTGTTTCGTTACCTAAAATTATTTACGATGTTAATGATGACAATCAGGTTGATATTACCGACGTAGCCAAATTAGTAGATATTTATAATGAGACCAATAATAAGAAATCAACCACTACTCCGACCATGACCCCAACCAAAAGACCCACTGCCACCCCAACGCCTTTGTCTACAAAAAAACCAACATCAACTCCAACAATAAAGACAAAGATTAATATCACTCCCAAAATTCTAAATTTAGAAGTAGGCAAGTCTTTAAGAGTTAAGGCAGAAACTATACCCAAACAAAAACTTGTTTCTTACATATGGCTTAGTGACAATTCCGATATTGCCATAGTTGATGTAAACGGCTTAGTAACGGGCAAAAAGGCCGGGAAAACCAATATAAAAATTACAATCAAAAACTCAGATATTTCTGCTAGCATAGAAGCAGTAGTCAAAAGCCCTGTTCCGGCAAAATCTCCAACCCCAACAAAAAAACCTCTGGTTACCAAACCAACCAATACTCCTGCTATTAAATCAATTCAAACCCCGACTGACCCTTCTGATTCTTTTGGGCCTATTACCCCCAAGTCTTTTAAGGAAAATTATTTGACTGATACATTAAAGATTTGGAGAAGTAGACCAAATAGCAATTATTCTATATATCATATTTGGGCCAAGGAGCCATATAAACAACTTCATACTTATTCTTCAAGTTCATATGGAAAGAATTATGATTCGATTGGAAATATTATGAAAAATGCTTTAGCAAAAGCCATCGATCAGGACAAATTAACAATGTTAGTCAACGGATCACATCATGTTATGTATAGTTATACACCCAAAACTCTTCCCGTAAGTAGTTACAAAGAATACAATCACGGCGGCTTAATTATTGAAGAAGGTAAGGTTCTCCGAGATGATCCTTTGATGCTTGATGGAAGGGGTAGGGCTAGATATCTTGCTCTAGACAATAAAAATGTTTTAAATTTCTATTCTGACAATTCAAATATGAAATCTGAGAATAGAAAAACAATGTATGAACAAACAAAAAACAGCGGGGCTTTAAATACTATAAAACTTATCGGGGGAGAATTACTTATTAATAATGGTGTCGTTACTAGTGACACTAGAAAAAATAGCTGGCAAGGGTTTTGCCAAATTAACGAAAATAATTTTGTTCATGTCGTAGTCAACCCAAATAGTAGAAATGTAATGTCCAGACAAAATCTTGGTAATATTTTAAAAAGTTTTGGATGTACCAATGCCTATTTACTCGATGGCGGTGGTTCTAGTAACGTCTGGATAAAAGATCAAAACACTACCAAGATAAAAAAACTACAAGGCGACGGTGGCTCTCGCGGTAGAATGTGGAATATCTTTTATTGGTCAGAGTTGTAATCCCGATTATTGCACCAAATCAGTCATCTACAATACACATAAAGTCATTTGTTTAGTGGGAATAATCTCGTCAAATTTAACAACATTTGTAAACGATATTTTTCGTGTTAAAATAGCCCAATTAGGGTTATCCCTATTCGGTCCAACAGCGGACTTGTACTTTTGACATAAATCGTCAGCGAATCAAAAAGAAAGAGGTGTTACTATGGATCTTACTGGTATTATGGCAAATCAAATTATCCAAACAGATTTAGAAAATCAGCTAAGACAGGAAAGGTATAAACAGCAAAAACTAGAACAAGACCTAAGGATTAAAGAAGAAAGGGAAGCTGAAGAGAGAATCGGAGCTATCAGGTTTTCAGTCGTAAAAAACAAAATGGAGAAATCCCCTCTTCGTGGTATTCTGGAAACTCTTGCCCGAGAGTTGAATTCTTTTAACCCCGACTTCGCTTTATTAAAGGCGAGGATAGTTGAGATGGTTCGACAAAATCCACACAGCGAAATTGCTGATAATCCCAATTTTTTTGTCGACAAACCTTACATTTATAATGGCGGAAACGGCGACAGTTACTCTATCGCGTTCTTCACCAGTGATGAACAAGGTATCCAATACAACAAGATCTTTTCAGTTACATACTCTGAAGGTATTTGCCATTTTTCTTTTAATATGAGCCTTTATCAATATGACCGCAGTTTTGTTTTATACAAAACCGACCCTGAATCGTTGGCAAGAAATATTATTAACTACATTATGACTGAGTAAGTCACAAACATCGCACCTACAAGGTTTAAAAAAAACTAAGTAGGTGCGTTTCTTTTTAATCTCAAAATAGTTAAATTTTTAAATTTTCTGGTATAATCAATTCATATTAATTTTGCGGTGTATAAAACTTTGGGGCTGATACAGCCCCTTTTTTAATACTGCTGTCAAAAAAGGGAAAATTATGGATTTAAAAAAACTACCAAAAACAGAATTTGCTGCTGCTGTGGCTCAAATAGCCGGCGAGAGAAATATCGACGTCCAATCTATTTTAGACTCAATTGAGTTTGGTCTAATCTCAGCCTACAAACGTGATCAAAAAGAACACGACATTGAGGTCCCAGACGAGGCCGAGTTTTCGGTCGAACTTTCACCAGAAAGCGGTTCCTTTAAGGTTTATCAGATAGACGGAGACAAGAAAAAAGATGTCACTCCTCCTGGTTTTGGTCGAATTGCTGCTCAAACAGCCAAACAGGTTATTGACCAAAAAATACACGAGGCTGAAAAAGAAACAGTTATTATCGAATTCCAAAAGAAAATCGGTGCACTAGTTCCTGGAATAGTTGTTCGAAATGATCCTTATAAAATGGTTGTTGGTGTTGGTAAAACTGAAGCAATTTGTCCGAAAGATGAGCAAATAAAAAACGAAGTTATCCAACTTGGAACTCGTAAGTGGTTCCTTTTAAAAGGGATTATTAAAGACGATTTAGGTAAAAGTGAAATTATTTTATCCCGTCGCGACCCTGAATTTATAAAACAACTTTTTTCTCGTGAAGTGCCCGAAGTTGCCAACAAAACTGTAAATATTGAAAAAATTGCTCGCTCCTCTGGTGAACGAACAAAGGTCGCCGTTTCTTCAAATCAAGCCGGGGTTGACCCGGTTGGGTCTTGCATTGGCCAAAAAGGTTCACGAATTCAATCAATCCTAAATGAGTTACCAACATCGGAGAAGGTTGACGTTGTTGCCTTTTCAAAAAATATTAATCAATTTATTATCCAAGCCTTATCACCAGCTCAAGACGTAAAGGTGGTTTCTATTGACAGACAGATTGCAACAGTTTCTGTACCGGAAAACCAACTTGCTCTAGCTATCGGTGGTGGAGGAGAAAACGTCCGCCTTGCTGGACAATTAGTTGGATTGGAAATAAAAATTACTCAAGGTTAATTATTCCTGATTTTAAAGGAATATTAACAGGGGGTAAATATAACTATGAACCAACAAGATTTAAAAACAAATTTTCGACCCCCAATTGTCACAGTTATGGGCCATATCGATCATGGCAAGACCAGCCTATTAGACAAAATTCGTTCAACTGATGTTGTCAAAAGAGAAAGCGGTGGAATTACTCAACACATTGGTGCTTATCAAGTCCAAGGAATTACCTTTATTGACACACCTGGCCATGCAGCTTTTTGTGATATGCGGTCACGAGGCGCCCAAATAACTGACATTGTTGTTTTGGTTATTGCTGCTACCGAAGGGATAATGCCACAGACAAAAGAGTGTATTCAATATATCAAAAACACCAATATTCCATTTATTGTCGCCATGAACAAAATGGATCTAGATGGTGCCTCTCCTGACAAAATCAAAGGACAATTAGTTGAAATTGGCTTTACCCCAGAAGAATATGGTGGGCAGGTTGCTATAGTTCCTGTTTCGGCAAAAACTGGCCAAGGAATTGATAAATTAATCGAACTTATTAAACTAAATGCCGAAATTATGGAGTTAAAAAACGAACCCAACTCTCCGCTTGAAGCATTTATTATCGAATCTAAACTTGATAAATCCCGAGGCCCAGTTGCCTCACTTATTGTTCAAAAAGGAACCATAAATACCGGAGACATTGTCTACGCCGACGATGTTTTGTGTAAAGTAAAAGCTCTAATCGATGATAAAGGTCAAAGTATTAAATCGGCCGTCCCCAGTACTCCAGTCGAAGTTCTTGGCTTTGAGTTGGTGCCATGTGTAGGTAGTTTGGTTACCAGTCAAAAACATGATCCTGTAGCCAGTGTTTGTAAGCCAAAATACGAATATGACGAAGACAATCCTAAACTAAAAATAATTCTTAAAGCCGACGTTGAAGGAACACTTCAAGCTTTGAAACGAAGTTTTTCAAACGATGTTTATATTCTCTCTGAAGGTGTTGGTGCAATTACTGACACTGATGTCTTTATGGCGGATACGAGCAAAGCCCAAATTTTTAGTTTTAATGTTACTACTCCCAAACAAATTTTAAAATTAGCTCAGACAAACCAGGTTAAGGTTTTTGAGTCAAAAATAATTTACGAAATAATTGATAATATCCAAGCCCAAGTCTTAAAAATGCTAGAGCCAACTATTGACGAAAATATTTTAGGCGAAGGCTATGTCAAAGCTGAATTTAAAATTGATAAGGTAAGAATTGCTGGTATCCAGTGTACCAAAGGCGAAATCAGTAAAGGGGATTTAATCCACCTAAAAAGAGACAATAAAATTATTAAAGACACCAAGGTCGATAGTATCCACCAAGCCAAAAATACAATCGAAAAAATTAAATCAGGATCTGATTGTGGTATGACTTTTAAGCCTTACATTGACTTTAAAGTAAATGATGTTATAATATCCTATAACACAAATAAATAGTCATAAGTTTGACTATAATATAAGTGTAATAAGAATTAAAAATAAGCAGGTTTTCTTATATGAAAAACTATAATGTCACTAAAATTAACGAACTATTAGTAACTGCCAAATCCGCCTTGGTTGTTGTCCCTCAGCTTGGTATTGATCAACTTTCAGCCGCCCTCGCTTTAGCCTTAACTCTTAAAAAAAAGAATATTGAGACCAAGGTTTATTGTCCAACCAAACCAGATGCAAATTATTCCAAATTAAGTGGTCTTGAAATGTTAATAGATTCTTACAACCAAAACGATTTAGTCATTACACTTGACTATCCTTTAGATCAAATCGAAAAAGTAAATTACAACCAAGATAATGGTAAATTAAATCTAATTGTTGAAACCAAACAGGGTTCCCCAAAAGTTGCTGAAAATCAAATCAATATTGCTCATCAGTCGGGGATTGCCGATGTGAATTTTATCTTAGGTGAAGAATCGCTCTTAGGAGCTAATTCAAATATGGTAAATAGTGGAAACTGGGTTCAAATTTCACCTTCAAATAATATTAAGCCATGGTCTAAGGCCAGTTTGGTTGACCAAGATGCTCCTTTTTGTGAAATGTTTACCTTTCTTTTGCCATTATTAACCCTTGATTTGGACCCTGATTCTGCCAAAAATCTTTTAATTGGTTTGCGAGTTGCCACTCAGTCCTTTTCTATCAACGTTTCTCCAGAAACTTTTGAAGCTGGAGCCATCTGTCTTCGTGCCACTCAACCAGTTGAAGTAGTCAACTCTTCTCAACCTATTCAACCAAACCAATTCAGTCAACCAAATCCCAACTCTATCCCCAGCGCCTAATTAGTAGCTTGCTTTTTCTCCTATCCTTAGCCTATCCTGGATTTTTTAAAATCCTATGATACAATATCAACGTCCTATAGTCCTTTAAAAAACAGGTGTGAAAGGAGATTTTAAAAATGGTGTCGACCGATAAGAGGATTACTTTGCAAAAAATTAAAGAAATTAAGGAGGCTGTTAGCCAGGGTTCTATTTCTCAAAAAGGGAAAGAAAATCAAGAAGAGCTTATTAGCTCACTGGAAGGACTGTCTCGCCTAATTCTTAATGCCCATCAAAACGACCTGAGTCCCTCTATTATAAAAAACCTTATTATTGTCTTTTCCTCCCTTAGTATCTTTTTAAAAGATGTTAACACTAAACATGACAAAGACTATGAAGATTGGATGGATTCACTCCCCGAAGGTGACGATGATTAACTAATCAAAAGGGCAACATTCAGTTGCGTTTGTTGCCCTTTCCCTTTCTTTTATCTTTTTCTTGACTCTTTTTCTACTTTTTACACCTGTTTATTTTTTCTCAATCAATATGTTATAATTTCCCCTAGACTGAAAACGGTTTTTGGGTTGCTATTCCCAAATATTATAATTTACACCGATTTTAGCCTGATTAATCTATGGCATTAACCAAAGAAGAAAAACAAGATATTATTACTAAATTCTCTCAAGCCAAAGGGGATACTGGTTCTCCAGAAATCCAAATTGCAATCCTTTCAAAAGAAGTTGAAAAGCTCCAAGGACATTTGACTGAAAACAAACACGATTCTCCTGCCAAACGAGGTATTCTTACTAAAATTGCCAAACGTCGTCGTTTACTCAGATACCTTTCTATCCACAACCCCGAAAGATACACTGCTATTATCAAAGGTTTGGGTCTCAAGAAATAACTGCTTTGTTAGTCTATAATCTATATATAAAAAATTTATGAAAAATTATACCCAAGATATTTTGGTGGGCGAAAAACATATTTCCCTTTCTACTGGAAAACTCGCTCCCCAAACCAACGCTTCTGTCGTGGCTCAATACGGCAACACTATTGTTTTAGCAACCGTCCTGATGGGCAAGCTTGATGAAACCAAAGATTATTTTCCTCTATCAGTCGAATTTGTCGACAAACTATATGCTGGTGGAATAATTAAAGGTAGTAAATGGATCAAACGTGATGGTGGCCCATCTGATACCGCTGTCCTTTTTGGCCGTATTATCGACCGTTCTCTTAGGCCATTATTCCCGAATGGGTTTTTAAATGAAGTTCAAATTATTACCACTGTTTTGAGTAACGACAAAAATCACGACGTAGTTATTCCCGCATTTATGGCTGCTTCTGCAGCCATGGCAATATCTGATATTCCTTTTCGAGGACCAGTCTCTGCAGTTCGAGTCGGACATATCAATGACCAGTTTATAATTAATCCTAATATTGAAGAGCTTCAAAAATCAAAATTTGATCTTTTAGTTTGTACTGGTCCAAAAGGCATCAACATGATTGAAGCTGACGGCAATATTGTCGAAAATGATCTAATGTTATCGGCCATAAAATTGGCCAAAGACACCGGCGACAAAGTCAACGAACAAATTGAGGATTTTGCCAAAAAAGTCGGCAAACAAAAAATTACTTTCGAGCCAGCCGGTCCATCTGAAGAACTAATAAAAGAAGTTGAGTCCAAAATCAAATCCGATGTTAAAGATTTTTTTGACAAAGGGATTGACGGAGCTCATATGATTGGGCAAGAAACTATCGTTGAAAAAGTAAAGCAACTTTATCAAGACAAAATTAAATCAGAAGAAGTGTCTCTAAATCATTTAATTGCCTCAGTTGACGAAATTATCAAAAACCATGTTCGCCAACAAACTCTTTCTGGTACTCGTTACGACAAAAGATCTTTTGATGAAATTAGAAATTTAAATATAGAAGCAGGCGTTTTACCGGTAACCCATGGTTCAGCACTCTTTGAAAGAGGATTAACCCAAGCTTTGACTGTTACTACACTGGCCCCATTGTCTGAAAAACTATATTTAGAAGATTCTACTGGTGAAATTACCAAGAGGTATCTTCATTACTATTCAGCCATGCCTTTTTCTACTGGTCAAGTTGGCCGTACTGGCCGACCAGGTAGACGCGAAATTGGCCACGGTGCTTTAGCTGAAAAAGCCTTAATACCGGTTATCCCAGCTGAAGCTGATTTTCCTTATACCATAGTATTAACTTCAGAAGTTTTATCTCAAAATGGCTCGTCATCAATGGCTTCGACCTGTGGATCAACCATGTCTCTTATGGATGCTGGTGTCCCAATTAAAGATAAAGTTGCTGGTATTTCTATTGGTTTGATTGCCGATACAGACGATAAATATGTTTTATTAACTGATATCGCTGGTATTGAAGATCATTTTGGCGATATGGATTTTAAAATTACCGGTACCAGAAATGGCATAACTGCTATCCAGCTCGATATCAAACGTGAAGGTTTAACTTTAAAAATGGTCGAAGAAACTTTTGTAGCTTCTACCAAAGCGAGGCTTCAAATTTTAGATAAAATGGAATCAGTTTTGGCCTCACCTAGAGCACAACTATCTCAGTTTGCTCCAAAAATAAAACTAGTCCAACTTCCTGAAGATAAAATCGGTGAAGTTATTGGTAGTGGTGGTAAGACCATCAAAGCCTTGATGGAAAAATTTGGAGTTCAAATCGACATTGATGATTTTGGGACTGCTTCTATTTCTGCTCAAGACCAAAAAGCCATTGATGATTGTGCTTACGAAATTGAATCGATGATTAAAGAGGTTCAAATTGGTGAAGAATATGACGGGGTCGTAACCCGAGTTGAAAATTTCGGTGCTTTTATCGAATTTCTACCTGGACGAGAAGCCCTGCTTCATGTTTCCGAAATGACTGGCGGATTTTTATCTGACCCTTCCACTATTATAAAAATAGGGGATAAACTCAAAGTTCAAATTGCTGGTTTCAATGATAATCACCAAATCAAATTATCTTCTCCAGAATTCAAAGCCGCACATCCAGCTTCGCCCGACGCAGCTTCAGCGGAGGCGGGGACAAGGACCCAATTTAATCGCTTTGGTGGTGATCGACGCCCTCAATTTGGCAAATTTGATTCTCGAATGGGTGATCGTAATCGTCGTCCTCGATAATCGCTAACTATTTTTTAATTCCGGTTTTAGTTATACTTTATTATGGATTTAAATATTTTGACGGCTCAAGAAGCGGTAAATAATCTAAGAAAAAAAATTGAAGCCGTAAAATTACCCGATGACTTGGTAATAAGCCTAGATGAGCTTTTTGCTCAATTATCGATAAATTCAAGGAATGAACAGACATTTTGGCAAAATTATCAGATTGCTTCAAAATATATTAGCAATTTAGTCGACATTCCTTGGTTTTCTCAAACCACTGATATTTTGGACCTCCAATTTGCCAAAGAAAAATTGGACGACCAACATTACGGTCTTGAGAGTGTCAAAGAAAGAATCATAGAATATATTTCTGTGTTAGCTCTTCAAAAAAATCGCTCCCCTGACAAATCAATGAGGGCTCCAGTTTTATTGTTTGTTGGTCTTGTTGGTACCGGGAAAACAACCATGGCAAAATCAATCGCCAGCGTATTAGGCCGTGAACTAATACGTATTCCATTCGGTGGTCTTGGAGATCCTCTATATCTTCGGGGCCAATCTCGAGTTTATCCCGACGCTGAGCCAGGTCAAATTATTAAGGGTCTTATCGGTGCAAAAAGCAAAAATCCGGTAATTTTACTAGATGAAATTGACCGAGTTGCCGACAACGCTCTCAATACCATCATGGGTGTTTTGGTCGAATTGTTGGACCCCGAACAAAATAATCGTTTTGTTGATCACTATGTTGATTATCCTGTCGATTTGTCACAAGCAATTTTTTGTGCCACGTGTAACAACACTTCACGGATTGCCACTGCTGTCATGGATCGTTTAGAAGTAATCCAAATGCCATCGTATACGGACGAAGAAAAAATTGCTATTGGCCGAGACTATATTTTCCCCAAAGCCATAACTGATGCCGGTCTCAAATCAGAAGAATTAATAATTAATCCCAATATGTGGGGTCAAATTGTTCGCCCTTTGGGTTTCGATGCTGGTGTCCGTACTCTTCAGCGTAATATTGAAGGTTTATGCCGAAAAACGGCTAAGTTAATATTTGAGGGAAAATACAAAAAAATTGTTATTGACGAATCTAATGTCAAAACATTTTTACCACAGTGGTAATCCGCTGTATTTAAAAATTAAAAAAAATAATATGATTAAAAATCAAAATTTTACAAAAGCTCCTAGTCAAGTGAGGGAGTTTAAATCTAATTTGGACTCTGTCCGAATTAGTTCACTTGGTGGTTTTGGGGATGTCACCCAAAACATGTTTGTTTATGAATTTATTCCAAATGGAGACGCTACTAAAAGTCAAATTATTATAGTTGATTGTGGAGTCGGTTTTCCTGAAGAAGACGCTTTTGGTGTCGATCTTCAAATCCCAGACACACATTATTTAGAAGACAAAAAAGATCGTATTTTGGGAATATTTATTACTCATGGTCATGAAGACCATATTGGTGCAATTCGCTTTATTTTACCTATTTTAGGTCAAAATATACCAGTTTTTGCTCCTCGATTGGCTGCTGCTTTTATTGAGTCTCGCCTTACCGAAGTAAATATTAGAGCCAATTTAACCGTATACGAAGATAACGTTTCGATTCAAAAAGGAGTTTTTAATGTTGATCCTATCAGGGTTACCCATTCTATCCCCGACACTTTTCATTTCGCCATTACCACCCCAATCGGTATTTTTTATCATGGGAGCGATTTTAAGTTTGATGTTTTTCCTCTAGATGGTAAGGGGGCTGATTTAGCTCACATTGCCCGAGTTGGTGAAAAAAAAGTTTTAGCTCTAATGTCTGACAGCTTAGGTTCTGACCATGAAGGATTTTCTCCTTCTGAAAGTTCAATTGCTCAACATTTTAAAGAAGAAATTACTTCTGCAAAAGGTAGAGTGTTTGTTACCTCAATATCAAGCAATATTGTTCGTTGGTCTCAAGCAATCGAATATGCCAAAGGTGTTGGTAGAAAAATCGTTATTGTTGGTTTTTCGGTTGAAAAAGCAATAAATATTGCCAAGGAACTAAAATATTTAACTCTTACCGATGCCGATATAATTCCTCCCGAAAGGGCCAAAAATTTTCCCGAAAATAAACTTATTTTTCTTGTTGCTGGTTTCGCTGGTCAACCAGATTCAGCTTTAAGTAAAATGGTTATGGGTAAACACCGAATAAAGATTAAGTCGGGCGATAAAGTAATCTTTTCTGCACCAGATTATATTCCGGGAACCACCTCAAATATTTACACTATGATTGATGTTCTTTCCAAGATGGGGGCAGAAGTTGTCTATGGTGAAAAAGAAGAACTTCATGTATCAGGACATGGCTACCAAAAAGAACACGCTCTTCTGATAAATTTAGTAAAACCAAAGTATTTAATGCCAATCGGCGGTAATTTTAGACATTTAAAAAGTTACCAAAGCATGGCCAAGAAACTTGGATACACCGAAGATCAAGTAATTATGCCTGATTTTGATGCCACCGCAACTTTTTATAGTAATCTTACATTTGATACTAAATTCCATATTCCGATTCGAAAAATTTTAATTGATGGGTTTGGTGTTGGTGATGTCGGTACTACTGTCCTTCGTGATCGAAAGTTACTCGCCCAAGACGGAATGTTTTCGGTTGTCTTGTTGGTCAACAGAGAAAGTGGAAAACTAGAAAAAGAGCCAATAGTTTTAAGCCGAGGGTTTGTTTTTATGAAAGAAAATACTGATTTAATCAATTTTTTGAAGCAAGATATTAGCGATAAATTTAACCAAGTAACTAGCTCTCCAGCGAATTTCGATTATATTCGAGAAGAAATCCAGGGTCATATCGAAGAAGTAATTTACCAAAAAACTGGCCGCCAACCAATGGTGTTACCATTAGTAATCGAGGTATAAAAATAAGTTATAATAGGTAATGAGATATTCACAACTATTTGGAAAAACTACCAAATCTGTACCTGCCGATGCCGATAGTATCAACGCTAAATTACTAACTCAGGGTGGATTTATTCAAAAAGAAATTTCTGGCGTTTATAACTATTTACCACTTGGTTTAAGAGTTTTAACGAAAATTCAAAATATTATTCGAGAAGAAATGGATAAAATCGGCGGCCAAGAGATATTAATGCCTACTATGACTCAAGAAGAAAGTTGGGTCACTACTGGGCGTCATACTATGGATGTTCTTTTTCATCTTAAGGGTCAAGGAGGTACTAATTTAGTCCTCAACCCAACTCATGAAGAAGTAGTTACTCCTTTGGCCCAAAAATATATTTTTTCATATCGCGACCTTCCTTTTTACGTTTACCAAATTCAAAACAAATTTAGAAATGAAGCTCGAGCTAAATCTGGGTTACTACGTGGTAGGGAATTTAACATGAAAGATCTTTATTCTTTTCATACCGACGAAGAAGATTTAAATCGATATTACGAAATTGTCAAACAAGCGTATCATGCAATTTATAATCGTTTAGGAATCGGGGATATCACAGTTTTAACTTTTGCCTCAGGTGGCAGTTTTAGTCAATACTCTCATGAATTCCAAACTTTATGTGATAACGGCGAAGATACTATTTATTTGTGTGAAAAATGCAAGTTGGCTATAAATAAAGAAATTATTGACGTTCAAAAAACTTGTCCAGAGTGTGGTAGTGATAATCTGAAAACAGTCAAGGCGATTGAAGTTGGGAATATTTTTAAATTAAGAAACAAATATTCCAAAGCTTTTAATTTTTATTATTCTGACAAGAATGGTCAAGAAAAAATTGTAGAAATGGGGTGCTATGGACTTGGCCCTTCTCGCACTATGGGTGCAATCGTTGAATGTCGCCACGACGACAAGGGAATTGTTTGGCCAACATCTATTGCTCCTTATCAAATTCACTTAATTGGACTTGATTTACACGATGAAAAAATAAAATCTCAATCTGAAAAACTTTATCAAACATTACAAGAAAAAAATATCGAAGTTTTGTATGATGACAGATTAGATGTCACTGCCGGCACTAAATTTGCCGATGCAGATCTTATTGGAATTCCCCAAAGACTGGTAATAAGTAAAAGAAGCCTAGAAAATGGTGGTGTTGAATCCAAAAAAAGAAACGAAGAAAAAAGTGAAATTTTGTCCTTAAATTCTCTAGATAAACTAATTTAATACTTAATACTAAATACTAAATACTATATACTGTATTTATGGCTAAGCGTGGTCGAAAGAAAAAAAAGATTATTCCCCGTTTGCGGTTAAAGCCGGAAACAATTCAAACTATCTTTTTTATATTTTTTCTAATTTTAACTATTGTTTCTGTTTTTTCATTTCTTCAAACCGGTCCAATCCCTTTAGCAATAAATCAACTCTTAGATAAATATTTTGGTTTTGGCGCTGTCCTGGTTTCTTTTTTACTTTTTTTAACTGCTTTTTTATTTGCCAAAATTAAAAGCCCATTAAAAGATTTAAATGTATTTTTGGGTTTTTTGATTATGTTTATTTCTTTAATTAGTTTATTTAAACAAGGGGTAATCGGGGCTTTTCTGTCACTTCAACTTGCAGTCGCTTTTAATAGTCAGGTTATTAGTATTTTTATTTTTGTATTTTTGTTTATAGTTGGTTTTGTAATCCTGTTTGATACTACCTTGGCTCAAGTGGTCAAGTTTTTTACTAGCGTTTTTAAAATAATCAAAAAATATACAGTTGGTAACGTCAAAAATATAAAAGAAAAAGCCCTAAACAAGCAAAAAATATATCAATCTCAGCTATCAATAGAAAGTAATAACTCCCCAACAAAGAAAGAAAAAGACGACTTAAATGTTGTCAATATTCCTCCCGTACTAAACAAACCAGTCATTAACAATCCACTAATTTCTACAAGCAATAATCTTGATGTGTCAAATTATCCAGTGTGGCAATATCCATCAATGGATATTTTTGATAACAATCCAGGTGTTAAGGCCGATAGAGGTGATATTCGCAAAAACGCCCAAATTATCGAACAAACACTTGAATCTTTTGGAATTACTGCTCGGGTTGCTGAGTTTAATGAAAGCCCAGCAGTTACCCAATATGCTCTAGAAGTTGCCCTTGGAACAAAATTAGCCAAAATTATGAATCTAAGTAACGACTTAGCAATGGCCCTTGCTGCTCCTGGTGGTATGATCCGGGTTGAAGCCCCTATCCCAGGTAGGGACCGGGTCGGGATTGAAGTACCCAATCGATCTCTTGAGGTTGTGCCTATCCGTCAAATGCTAGAATCCGATGCACTGAAGAACGCAAAAAATAAAATTACTGTACCCTTGGGTTTAGATGTTGCTGGTCATGCCAAGGTCGCCGACATAACCAAGATGCCACATGTTTTGATTGCTGGCCAAACCGGTTCTGGAAAGTCTGTCTGTATAAACTCTTGGATTGCCAGTATATTATTTAGGGCTTCTCCTCAAGAAGTAAGAATGATTATGGTCGACCCGAAACGGGTTGAGTTGACACCATATAACGGCATTCCCCATTTGTTAACCCCAGTTATAGTTGAACCAGAAAAAGTGCTTTCAGCGCTAAAGTGGGCTGTTACTGAAATGGAAAATCGTTACAAAAAATTTACCGAAGTTGGAGTAAAAAACATTGAAGGATACAATAATTTGTCTGGTTTTCAACAAATGCATTATATCGTTATCTTTATCGACGAGTTAGCCGAAATCATGCTTTTTTCTCCCTCTGAAGTTGAAGATAACATTTGTCGTTTGGCTCAAATGGCCCGAGCGGTTGGAATTCATTTAGTCTTAGCCACTCAGCGTCCATCAGTCAACGTTATTACTGGTTTAATAAAAGCCAATATTCCTTCAAGAATTTCTTTTGCAGTTGCCTCTGTAACTGACTCTAGGGTTGTTTTGGACACCCCTGGTGCCGAAAAATTATTAGGTAGGGGAGACATGCTTTACTTACCTCCTGAACTGGCCAAACCAGTTCGGGTTCAGGGTTGTTTTGTGTCTGATAAGGAGCTGAATAATCTAATAGAAACACTAAAGAATCAACAAACAACCCAGTATGATGATGGAATAACCACCTTGCCTGTTTCGTCTGGCCATGGATCATCAAAGTCTCTCCAATCAGATGACGATCGTGATCCTTTGTTTGATGCTGCTGTTGAGTTGGTTAGAGATTCTGGCAAAGCCTCTTCTTCGTTAATGCAACGTCGACTCAAGCTGGGTTATGCCAGGGCAGCCAGGGTTTTAGACCAATTGGAGCAAGCCGGAATCGTTGGTCCAGCCAATGGTTCAAAACCAAGAGATATTTTAATTGAACACAACAGTCCGCAAGACATCGTTGAATAAATTCTATGTTTTGCGCCTCTTCTCTCCTCAAAAATACTCGTCTCGACAAAGAATGGGAATTATCTGATATCTCAAAAAAAATCAAAGTACCAATAAAGTACCTGGAAGCTATTGAAAACGAAGATGTTTGTTCATTTCCTCAAGAACCCTATTGTTCATTAATTATTAAGGACTATGGTGATTATCTTGGATTAAATGGAACAGATGTCTTAGCACTTTTTCGTCGTGATTTCGACCAAAAAGGAAAAACTAAAAATAAAAAATCGTTATTATTTTCATTTACCCCAAAATTTACTTTTTTTGTATCGTTACTTTTGGTAGTTTTATTTTTCTTGATTTATTTAACTTCAGAGTATATTAAATTTCATCAACCGCCAAAATTAGAAGTAATCTGGCCCCTTGAGGCGACAGTCTCAAGCTCTGTGGTTGAAATTAGCGGTGTAACCGATTCTGAATCCACAGTTAGGATTAATGATGATTTAATATTGGTCGATGTTAACGGTGTTTTTCAAAAGAAAATTAATTTAAACTCTGGAGACAACAATATAATTGTTGAGTCTATTTCTCAAAACGGTAAGTCAACTACGGTCACCAAAATAATCAAATCTTCACTCTAAAACCAAAATAGTCTATACTGAACTATATGGATATAACACAAATTGTCATTATCTCGAGTTTGATATTAATTACCGCCACAATAGTTGCTTCAGGTGTCTGGTTAATAAAAATTTTTAAAGAGCTAAAAACCACTCTCACTAAGACAAACAAGATCTTAGATGACACCCAAAACATAACTAGCTCTGTAGCCAAACCAATTAGCTCAATATCAGAATTTGTTATGGGTTTCAAAAATGGATTTAGTCTTTTTAATAATTTATTTGATAAAAAAGAAAAAAAAGATGAGTAAATCTTGCGATTGTCATAATCATGATTGTGACTGTGGTTCTAATTCAGGGTTTATTTTTGGACTTCTCTGTGGTGCGGTTATTGGGGCAATTATTGCCATAATAATTTACAAAAACAACAAAACAGAAGTTTTTGAAAAACTATCTCAAAAAATAAAAGATTATTTTGATAATTTAGTCAAAATAAACACAGACAAAAACTCACCAACAAAAGAAACCGCCCCAAAACCAAAAAACACCCCCAAAAAAATATTGGCGATGACAACCATAACCCCTAAAAAACAAGAAATTACTCCTGTATTTGTTCGACCGAAAAAATCCGTTCCAAAAACTTTCATTAAACCAAAAAAATAAATTTGTTTCAATAGGTATAATCTAAACAAATTCTATAACTTAATTTACTTAAAAAAATGTGTTTCTGGTTAGCTGATGAACTGAAGTTCTGACATGCTGATGATATAATCCTTACTATGACAGCCCGTGAATTAAAAGAAAAATTTATCCAGTTTTTTGTCTCTAGGCAACATGTCGAAATTCCCTCAAGTAGGTTAGTCCCTGAAAATGACCCAACTACGTTATTTATATCAGCTGGAATGCAACAATTAATTCCTTATTTTTCAGGAACTCCACATCCTGTTGGTAAAAGAATTACTGATATTCAAAAATGTGTTCGTACTGGTGATATTGATGATGTTGGCGATAGTTTTCACCATACTTTTTTTGAAATGTTGGGTAATTGGTCCTTAGGTGACTATTTTAAAAAAGAAATGATTTCTTGGAGTTATGAATTTTTGACCAAAGTTTTAGATATTAACCCCGCAAACTTATTTGTTACTTGTTTTGCTGGAAACAAGGATGTCTCAAAAGATGATATTAGCGCCTCCATTTGGGAATCATTGGGTATTTCATCAGATCATATCATTTTTTTAGAAGATAATTGGTGGGGTCCAGCAGGGACTACTGGTCCTTGTGGCCCAGACAGTGAAATGTTTATTGATACTCACCCTGAATTGCCTGAAGTTGATTTTAAAACAGGTGATAAACAAGGGCGTTATTTAGAGGTTTGGAATGATGTTTTTTTAAACTACAATAAAACTAATAATGGTATTTTTGAAAAATTAATCCAAGATAATGTTGACACAGGCATGGGAGTTGAACGTACAACTGCTATCTTAAATGGTTTTGATGATAATTATTTAACCTCGATCTGGCAACCAATAATAAAAAAAATTGAACAAATTTCGGGAGAGAATTATATTGACAAGAAATATACTAAACCAATCCGGATTATTGCCGACCATATTCGCAGTGCCGTTTTTATTATTGCCGACGGAGTTGAGCCCAGTAATAAAGAAGCTGGTTATGTTTTGCGTCGCTTAATAAGACGGGCCATTCGTCAAGGAAAAATTATTGGGATTGACACTAATTTTATTTCTCAAATCGCTAATACTGTTTTGGATAACCAAGATAATTACGCTGGTGTTTATCCAGAGTTAAATCAAAATCGGGATAAAATTATTTCAATTTTAAATGCTGAAGAAAATAAATTTAGAAAAACTCTCGACAATGGTCTTCGAGAAATAAATAAATTAATAGAAAAAAATAATAGTGTTTCTGGTAAAGAAGCTTTTACTTTATATGAAAGTTTTGGTTTTCCGGTCGAAATGATTGAAGAAGAAATGAAAAAAAATAATTTAGTCTTAAACCGAGAAGAATTTGACAATGCTAAAAACATGCATATCAAGCAGTCACAAACATCATCTGCTGGCAAATTCAAGTCTGGTCTAGCAGATAATTCTGAAATTATTACTAAATATCACACCGCCACTCATTTGCTCCACCAAAGCTTAAGAAAAATTTTAGGTGAGCATGTTCGGCAATCTGGTTCAAATATTACTATTGACCGACTTCGATTCGATTTTTCCCATGACGAGAAATTAACCGAAGATCAATTAAAACAATTGTCTGATCTGATTAATCAAAAAATTAAAGCCAGCTTAGTTGTCACCAAAGAAACTATGCCTTTTATTCAAGCTCAAAAAGAAGGTGCCATTGCTTTTTTTGGTAATAAATACCCCGAAATAGTAAGTGTTTACACTGTCGGACCAAAAGATTCCTTTTTTTCCAAAGAAGTTTGCACTGGTCCTCATGTCAGCAATACTAATGAACTTGGATTTTTTGAAATAACCAAAGAAGAGTCTGCTGGTGCCGGCAAACGCCGTATCTACGCCATATTAAAATAGTCTATCAGGCCTTTTTTATAGTATCCTTATACTATGGAGGGAAATAGTTTTTGGTTAATTTATATTCAAGATAAATCTGTCTCAGTCTCTTTAGTCTCCAGTAACGATAAAAACTTCCAAATTTTGGGTACTGGACCTGGTAGTGTTTGGGATACTGGTATTGACGAATCATTGAGCAAAGCGATTGACGAATCACTCTCAATTGCTTCCATTAACGCTAATATCACCGAAGACCAGGAGCCGTCTCTTGCCGCTTTTGTTATTCCTCCTTTTTGGGTGGGAAGTGATAGTAAAATTAGCCCACCGAAACTAAACCTAATCAAAGATGCCTGTAAAAAACTAGCCCTTCAGCCAACTGGCTATCTTGCTGAGGATGACGCAATTGTTGAAGATGCCAACTCCGTTGATGGGTTTCCGGCTAGTTTTATTTTGCTTCATCTTTCTTCAGAAGAATTCTACCTATCTTTAGTTTATTTGGGTCATATTAAGCAAAGGATAGTTAAAGCACACAACGGAGAATTTTCCGGACAACAAGTTGAGGCCGCCCTTTTAGAACTAAACTCAGAGTCGACCTTACCTCCTCAAATAATCATCTTTGGACAAGCTGATTCAAAAACAGTGTCTTTATTAAAAGATTTTCCCTGGGTAGGGAAGAAAAACATTGAAACCTTTCTCCATTACCCTGATATTAAAAATCTAACTTCACAAGAAATATTTGGAATTTTTGCAAAAGTTATTTCGTCTCAGATGAACCCAAATGCAAAGAAAATTTACTCAGAAGACAAAGATCCCTCGTTGGATATAAAAGAAAGTGTTTTAGAAGAAAATTCACTTATAGATACCGACCCCGACTCTTTAGGTTTTTCCAACCCAGATAATTCACCGCCACCATCTGAGACTTCAAATTTTGACATAGTACCACCATCAGCCGATCTTTTAATACCAGAAATCATTCCTGAACCAAACTTAGATCCTTTCGAGCCTCCAATTATTCCCAATTATCCTATTGTAAATAAAAATAAAAAATTTATTTTTTCTTTTAATATCTTTAAAAAAATTAAGCTACCAAGGTTACACTTTAAATTTAATAATTTATTTTGGATTTTTTTAATTCTACTTCCTGTTTTTATTTTTGCTCCATTATTTTTTATCAAGAGTCAAGTATTTTTTTTCCTTAACCCCTATTCGTTTGAAAAATCTATTCCTGTAACACTAAAAGCTGGTAACAATGGTCAGGTTTCCGGATCAGTTATTCCTGTAGAAAGAAAATTATTTGATATTATTTCGACAGCTAAGGTGGAAACCACTGGCCAACAAACTGTCGGGGAAAAATCTAAGGGAGAAATTGTTATTTATAATAAAGTCGATAAAGTACAAAACATTCCCAAGGGGTCAGTATTAATTGATTCGAGTGGTAAAAAATTCGAACTAGCTACTTCTGTTCTGGTAGCGTCTAGCAGTTCAAACTTAGAACAGGGGGTAATTAATCTTGGCCAGACCAAGTCGGCGGTTATTGCAACCGATATTGGACCTGAATACAACATAACCTCTGGAAGTCAATTGGTGTTCAAAGACTATCCTGAAACTGTTCTCATTGCCAAGACCAGCAACAATCTTACTGGAGGTAACCGTCAACAAATTTTAGCTGTCAGTCAGCAAGATAAGACCAATGTTCAAGCAAAACTAAATCAGCAAATTCAAACTGATATTGACACCAAGATTTCCACCGACCTTGGTAATCTCCCCGGAGTAATAAAAGACACCATTCAAACAAAAAAAAGCAATTTAGAGTTAAATCGTGAGGTTGGGGAGGCTGCCGAGGAAATTATTGGAACAGTTAACTCATCCGTTTCAGTCTTTGTACTTTCTGAAGAAACCAAAAAAACTATAATCTCCACTTTTTTATCAACTGAACCTAATTTTGATAAAATTGAGGTTGATTATAATAATTTTCAAATATCTTTTAAATCATCAAAAATTGATTCTGAACAAAGTACCGGCACCCTAACAATCACTGGGTCGTCTCTTCCGAAACTAGATACTAACAATATTAAAAAGAGTTTAACATTAAAAACTATCAAACAAGCTGAAGATTTTTTAAGAAAAGTTCCTCGGGTAAATCGGTTTAAAATTCTTAATAAACTTTTTATCATGCCACTAAGAGTTGAAAATATTGATATTCAAGTTAAACTAGAAAAGTTGTGACCTATATCTACA
>JAEHHB010000128.1 GCA_019248165.1 Candidatus Shapirobacteria bacterium S2_F12 | reverse complement strand
CTCCTGAAACCGAAATTTATCACAAGAGTCAAAATCTTTTTGGTCTTCATCTGACTAAAGATGCAATCCGTGCCCAGAATCAGGTTTTAGTGGTCGAGGGGGAGTTTGACATGATTTCTCCTTTTCAGTCTGGGATAAAAAATATTATCGCTATCAAGGGAACTGCGTTTACTCTCGAGCAACTTCAGCTTTTACCTCGTTTTACTGATACTTTAGTTCTTGCCCTAGACTCCGATTTTGCCGGCAACACCGCCGCCAGAAAAAGTATTGAATTAGCTGATTCCTTGGAATTTGATATTAAGGTTCTCATTTTAGATGACAAATACAAAGACCCCGACGAAGCTGTTAAATCTGAAAGAGGGAAAGTTAGCCGACCTTGGAATCGATCATAAAGACGAGAATTGTATTGGCTCTGTCCAAAAGTCCCAGTAGCAATAAGCTGGGAGGTTTTATAACCTTTTTTAATTAGATAGTTTATTAGAAG
>JAEHHB010000127.1 GCA_019248165.1 Candidatus Shapirobacteria bacterium S2_F12 | reverse complement strand
GTCCAATTGATAGAGTAAATTTCTGAAAGTCAGGCCAGGCGACAAACAAGAACATGACAAAAAACATCACTGCTAATTTGGTGCAGGCCATATCCCACATATCTAAGTTTTTTAAATTTTTATTCAATTTATTTAGCACATACCTCACCCCCTTTTTTGATTACACTAAAATTTTAACATTTTTGGATAAAAAATATTGAAATTTTTTAATTTATGTCTAATTTAGGACGAAATACAAATATGTATGATATAATTCTAGTCAAAAAATAAATGTATGAATGAAGAAGTATTTGTTGATAAAGAAAAAATTAGAAGAGAAAAATATGACCCCTTTAAGGCGGTTTTGGAAGATATTAAAGCCAGGGTGTTAACTAAACCTTCAGACCAAATGTGGCCGTCGGCGGTTCTTGGTGTCAGACATGCAGTTAAATCGACCCAGTTAGGAGAAGGTGTGTCTAGAGAAACAGCAGAATACTGCAGTAACTATGGCA
>JAEHHB010000126.1 GCA_019248165.1 Candidatus Shapirobacteria bacterium S2_F12 | reverse complement strand
CTCAATTGATAATAAGATTATACAGGATAGAATCTTAGAATCAGATGAAATGATGAAGACTCATCAAATAGTTCTTCCTGCTGGAAAGAAGCTAGTAGTTGAAAATGATGGAAAAATGAAGCCATCGTTCATAATGGTAGGAAGTGGAAACAAAAATAAAGAAAGTAGGGCACACAGTATGGATTACACAGAAGAGCTTTTAAATATGACAAAACCTGAAGGTTTTATGTTTAAATTGTTAATGAAAAATAGAAATAATGTTGATGAGTTTGGTTATAAAAAATCAAATATAACACATATTGATAATTCAACTCTTACTGAGACAGAAAAGAAATACATAAAAATAGCATACAAAACACTAAGAGAAAAAGATCTTGTTGTTAGATACAAAAGAGGATGCTACATAATAAATCCAAGATTAGTAGTATCTCAAGATAACTGGGAAAGAGAAGAGCTTATGTATAAAGAAGCATGTTCTAAAAAGATTAATTAAAATTTAT
>JAEHHB010000125.1 GCA_019248165.1 Candidatus Shapirobacteria bacterium S2_F12 | reverse complement strand
AAAGGAGTAATTATGAATTTAGAAATATAAAACACAGAAAAAGAGAGCCTAAAATTGGAAATAAACTTGATTTTTTTAGTTGGGTTAAAAAAGATAGGAGTTCTATTCCTATCTTTGATTATGATATTTGGGATAAGGATATTAAAAAAATTTTAAAATATGAGGAGTTAATATGAAGTTAATGAGAAAATTAAGACATGTATGATGAATTGTCAAAGTTAGAAATAGAAAGCACACAAATAAATTAAAAATTGTTATAAAGATAAAAGTTATATATTTATAGCCATCAAACAATTTGATGGCTATATTTGGGAGTGATATTTTAATTGTTAAAATTGATGTAAATCTTTATCTAAATAACAAAAGTGGAACTTGAGAATTCAACAACATTTTAGTTGTAAAACTTCCAAAAATTGCACTTCTAAATCTATTATGACTATATGCTCCCATAGCAATAATATCTATTTTATTCTCTTTTTGATATTGTAAAAGAGCTTCAACA
>JAEHHB010000124.1 GCA_019248165.1 Candidatus Shapirobacteria bacterium S2_F12 | reverse complement strand
AATAACCAAACTCAATTTTTTTGCTGATTCTCAGTTAATGATCCGTCAGTTTCAAGGTATTTACAAAGTCAAAGCTCCTACTCTTTTACCACTTTTTGCTCAAGCCCAACAGCTACTGACTCAAATCAATCTGCCTTGCGCTTTTCAAGATATTCGACGTGAATCAAACGAATTAGCCGACAAATTAGCCAATCAGGCTATGGATAACCATTTCTAATATGAAACATTTTTTTACAAACTTAGTTGTTGCTTTGGCAATTACTCTTACTCCACTATTAATTCTTTTTGCTCCTTTGGTTCTCAACTACAATAAAAGCGGAAACAACACCTTTTTGTTAGACAAAGATTATTCTCATCTATCACGATCAGAGATACTTTCTCGTCTCAGCCAAGATTTTTCTCTACCCCAAAAGGTCAACCTTCAATATAGTGACCAGGTTTTTGCTCTCGAAATGGCCTCTATTTCGGCAAGTATCGATGCTGAAAAAATTGCACGTTCACTTTTATATCGTC
>JAEHHB010000123.1 GCA_019248165.1 Candidatus Shapirobacteria bacterium S2_F12 | reverse complement strand
TAAAATCTATTTAATACAATCTTAAGTGAAGTTTAGCCGATAATTTTTTTAAGATCAGTTATATTTAATTTATGGAAGAATTTATCGAAATGATTTTTTTCAAATACATTTGACTTTTGAATACCATATTTTTCACAAAGCTCATTTATTAATTCTGATAAACTAATCATTTGTTGATTTGTAAAGTCTCTTTTACCAATAAGCATAATAGCTATCGAATCTATATTAGCTCCTCTTGTGTGCGAACCAGCCATAGACACAGGTCTTCCAAGCTCAACAGCACCATCTTTTACATTTGACTCATATTCATCACTTCTATATACTTTACCATTGCATATCACATAATGACATCCAATCGTCCTATATCCTCGTTCGATATCTTCATATCTAATCTTGTTTGCATTACCATACTCAGCGCCAGAGTTCATGATAATAATCTTATTTATCTCTCTCATTTATATTGTTCTCCATTTTTTATTGAAATCTTTGTTGTTATGATACCAAATAATATTT
>JAEHHB010000122.1 GCA_019248165.1 Candidatus Shapirobacteria bacterium S2_F12 | reverse complement strand
CAATTCTCTGAATATCTCGATTTGGGAAAAACAGTTTCAACTTTTGGCTTCCACACAGATCATTTTGAACCAGTTCATAGAGACTTAGTTAATCCAGAAAAATCTAAAAAACTTCTAGAAGATAGAAAAAAACTTCTAGGCTTAGAAGACTTATCTGTTATCATTGATGATGAATCACCAGTTGAAATAACTAGAGAATTCTATGATGTTAAGATGCAAGAACTTAAATCAAAACTTGAAAAATCTAATCAAGAATCTTTAACAATCCAGGATTTAATCAAATCATTCAAAATGGCTAAAGAAGCAATTACTATTATTATAGTTGGTTCTCAACTTATGACTAAAGCCTATGGTGATCCTGTATCTAAAGCTGGGAGACCATACAAATATGATCCACTTTGGATTTACGAAGAATGGGAAAAAGCATTCGCTAAATATCCTGAAAAAATTACTCAATGGACTAGAGCTTTAAAAACAAGAACTGGAAACATAATTAAAGAAGAGAAAAATTTCAATTCA
>JAEHHB010000121.1 GCA_019248165.1 Candidatus Shapirobacteria bacterium S2_F12 | reverse complement strand
AGCTAAAAAAGAAACAAGATCACTTGATTAGTCAAATTGAAGATGTTGCTCAACCAGACGAATCAGGAGAAGACGGTTTGGTTACTCAACTTAAAGAAGAGTTAGAGCTTACCAACAATAAAATTGATGAAATTGAAGAAAGTCTAGAAGTTAGCGAAATTATTAGCAACAATGTAAGCAGTGACTCCGTCCAAGTTGGCTCTAGGGTAAAAATAAAAGTTTCATCGTCCACAAAAGAATTTCACATCGTTAGTCATCTAGAATCCGATCCTGCATCAAGCAAAATATCTGACCAATCTCCTTTAGGAAAAGCTCTAATTGGTAAAAAAATAAACGACGAAATCGAAGTAGATGCTCCGGTGGGTAAAATAGTTTACAAGGTCGTTTCTATCAGCTGATAATATAGTAAAATATATTCATGATAGATCCAAAATTAAACGAGCTACAACGACAACGCTTAGAAAAGTTATCAAACCTTAAGAAATTAAATCTTAATCCCTATCCTCAGCCTGATTTGTCAAACAAGTC
>JAEHHB010000120.1 GCA_019248165.1 Candidatus Shapirobacteria bacterium S2_F12 | reverse complement strand
GATGTTGGTTTCTGATTTTATTATGTTACCCGAAGTTCAGGCTGCATTTCGCGACCACAATATAGCGATTCCAGGGGGTGAAAGTATAAACCAACTTGTTGAACGTATTACTGGGTTTATTATTAGATCTTGTGACACAATGCAATATAAAAACCTGGCTGTTGTTACACATGGTGCGGCAATTAGTAACGTTAATTCTGCAATATCGGGTGAACCATACCAGGATATAGATTATTGCAAATTAAGGTGTTTTAGGGATAATCTTGAGGTATTAGAGTATGGTAAGAGAGACCATAGCCTATAGCCGAATTATAGTGGAATAAACAAAAACCGGTATTATTCGAAAATTTAGGTTTGTTCCCCCGCCCTTCGTTTCCTCAGCACAAGCTCACTTCATAATGCGATAAAATGTTTTATGTGGACAGTTTACCTATTACTTTGTGATCAGAAAATTATATATACCGGAATAACTAACGATTTGGAAAACATAATACTGTTTCACACAAATTCATAGCCCCAGCAGAACCACCAAC
>JAEHHB010000119.1 GCA_019248165.1 Candidatus Shapirobacteria bacterium S2_F12 | reverse complement strand
AAAATAGTTTAAAATTTGAATTTCAAAAAACTACTATAGACTTTTCCAAACCGATTCCAAGGCTAACTTTTAAAGATGCTCTCTTTAAACATACAGAAATCGATATCGACACAATCAAAACAGAGTCTGACTTTATCAAAGAAATTAAAGATAAAAAAATAAAATTAGACCTAAAAGGAGTCGTTGGCCTTGGTGGCTATTTTGATGCTTTGTACAAAGAATGTGTCCGACCAAAACTTATTGACCCCGTTTTTATTTGTGATTACCCATCAGAGATGATTGCTCTGGCCAAAAGAAAAGAATCTAATCCTACCAAAATTTCGTCCTTCCAACTCCTAGTCTGCGGCACAGAATTCCTCAAGGCTTACAACGAACTCAACGATCCTCAAGACCAATCAAGTCGGTGGTTAGATGAAGTTGCTCTGGCCAAAAAAGGATCAGAGATCGCCATGCAGTTTGATAGTGATTATATTCGCGCACTAGAATATGGCATGCCACCAACAGCTGGATGGGGTATGGGGATTGATCGATTTGTTCAACTACTTACTGACCAATCTACGATTAAAGATGTCATCTTTTTCCCGTCAA
>JAEHHB010000012.1 GCA_019248165.1 Candidatus Shapirobacteria bacterium S2_F12 | reverse complement strand
GCTAATCTTGTTTTGTATGTCTGTTCTGATTGTGGCAACGCGTTTTTCGGTGAGTATGGCTCGCGACCTGTGTGCCAAAATCCCGAGTGTGTCTGGTGGAGATATCAACAAATTATCAGGAGGGTGAAAGAAAAAGAGGACAGTTTGGCGGGTCAGATTCAATATATTGCCGAAAGCAGGATTACTGCCCACTGTGTTTTGTATGGGTGTCCCAATTGCAATGCCTTGTTTTTCTGTGTCGATATCAACAGACTTGTGTGTCCGATGTGCGGGTATCACTACTGAGGGTAATTTTATGTTTTTGGATTAAGGAGGGAATTGAAGTGTTTGACCAAATCAAAACATTAAAAGAGTTAGCTAACAAGCTAAGAGCCGATGTCAATGAATGTGGGCATCATTGTGGTTTTCGCAAAAACAAACTGATGGAGCAAGTAGCTGCGGTTGATTGGGCTGTCGAAGAGCTGGAAAAGATAGCTGAAAAGGCAAAGTGTGCTTCAAGGATATTTGATGAACAAGAGTGGAGAGATAAGCTCTAATAGAGAGGTGTTTGTAAGAAAAAAGGGCGACCAGTATCGAAAGCAGAAATGCAAATAGATATCAATGGTCGCCCTTTTTTAGTTTAAAATTGACCGAGTAGTTTAATTTCCAGCTCGAATTGAAAATTGTGTTTGGTGTGCAATTGAGATTGGACAAGATTGATTAAATTCAGATAGTCACTTGCAGTACTGTGGCCGTTGTTGACGATAAAGTTAGCGTGTAGTGGACTAATTTGGGCGTCACCGACAAAACTACCTTTAAGGTTTAATTCATTATCAATAATCCAGCCAGCACCTTTTTTTTCGCCCCAAATTGGGAGACAAACTGATTCGGCTGGGTTTTTGAAAACACAACCAAGAGATTTCATCGGTTGATTGGGTGATTTTTTTTGAATAATGTCTTGGTATTTTTGTTTGGCAGTTTTAGTATCACCTGGTTTTAGATTGAGAGTTGCTGATACTACAACTAGATTTCGTTGATCTTGGAGAGAAGAATAGTCGTAAGACCAATTTAGTTGAGTAGTTAAGTAGTTAATTAGTTGATTAGTTGTTAGGTCAAAAACTTCGATAGAATCCAAAAATTGATTAAGATCATGTCTGTCAAAGCCATGGATGTTTCCAAATATGGCGCCACCAATACTTGAGGGAATATAGGCAAACTCTTCAAGATCAACTAAATTATGGTCAAGTGAAAAGTTGATAAGCTGAGGAAGTTGAACACCCGAAGCTACTTTTACCTGATTGTTGGCTAAAATCTCAATTTCGTTTGAACTATTTTTGATTACAATGCCACGAATTCCAGCATCGGAAATCAAAACATTGGAGCCATTACCTAAGATTGTAATTGGAATCTCGCCTCGCAACGAATTTTTCGAGGTGCTCGCACCTTCGCCAGAAGGCCTCAGCGGCTTGTGCTCCTCAAAAATTGTTGCTTCGGCTAGATGTTTTAAAATCTGTTTAAAATCTTCAGATTTTTTGGTATGGATAAAAATATCGGCCGGTCCGCCAATTTTGACGGTGGTGTAGGGGGCGAGGGGGTGATTTTGATAAATTTCAAGGTTTGGGAATTGAGTAATTAGCTGTGAATAGGCTTTTTGGATATCCATAAGAGGATTATAACTTAATTTTTTGGTTCGATGACATTTTTGTCGTGCTCGCACCTTCGTAAAATCCACTCAGCGGCTTGCGCGCGAAAAAATACCATCTTCACCAATATTAACTTAAATTTCAAAAATCTTTGTTATGAATTTATCCGCTGGAAAATGAATGTGTTTGCCCACGTTCAAACACGTACCAAAATTGTAACTTCAGATTTTTATTTATATTTAAATCTAAAGCTAAAATTTATCTTATAAAATAATTAATTTGAGATAGTAAAATGATATGGGATAGTGATGTGGAAAAGTGGAGAAAGAGAATTATATCCTATAGTTAATAAGGTCAAAATTTGAAAAAAATATAAAATAAAAATGGATTATCGGTAGTTAAATTGATCGGAAACGAGCTAATTTCTGGGATTTTTTTTTAAAAATTTATTTTGGTTGAACGTTGGGGTTTAGATATTTTTTCCACCAATTGGCATATTTTGTGTCTAATTTTTGCCATCTTCTGGCAAAATCTTGAAATTCTGCTTGATTAGGAATTTTTGCTGATTGATTTTGGCTTGTCTCAACATATCTTGGGTCTACCCACTGTAACAATCCAACTTTGTCAAAACTCCAGTTTTCATTGTATCGGTAAACAGTCCCGCCAATGTAAACCATTTCTGTTTTGCCGTTTTTATTGACCCGATACCAATTAAAAGGATTGGTATCGATTTGCCATTGTTTACTATTTTCAAAAGCATTAACAATTTGGGCCATTTGAGCAATATTTTCTTCCTTAAGTTCGCCGTTTACTATTAATTCAGAAGCGCAAAGACTGCCCTTGGGAATTTTTTCTTGGACTAGAAAACGGTAGGGAGGTCCATTTTTGTCGTAGTCATAAATTTTCATATATTTAATCCCAAAATTATCCAATATATGTTGTCTTTCGACAGATTGTTGAAGCGAAGAAAAAGCGCTATAAAATGTTGTCATATCTTTTCTGACTATTTTTATGACTTTATTATTTTCCCCATCATCGACAAGATATACTTCTTTGTGTTGCCCTCGTCCTAATAGTTCACCTTTTGGAAACTCTTGTTGGTCAATCTTTATTGATTCGTTTTTAACCTTGATAGAATCTAGTAGGGAAGTAAAATTAATTGGCTCGATTTCTCTCTCTTCCGTTTTGGTTGTGGCACTTGGTTCTTTTTGGCCAACGATAACCATGTGTGTTGAAAATTCGATTGGTTTTAGTCCTGATCCGTCATAAGTGTATAGGGCAACTTTTCCGGTAAGTCGGTGGTTTCTGATGTATTCATTGTCGTCATCTATTATTTGAATATTAGTAAACCCTGATTTTTCAAATGCTGATTTTGCCTCGTCTTGGGTCCAATAGGTGTATTCTTCTTCAATTTCTTGTCTCCAGTTGGCAGTATAGTCTTTTCTTAGAATAAATTCTTGAGCGTATTTGGCAGGTAATTTTATGAGATTGTGGCCATCTTGAGTTACATCTTCATAATTAAAAGCATTACCACCTTTAAATTGACAGTGAAAACAATCAAACAAGGCTTTAGTTGATAATAAACTGTAATTCAAAAAACCATTTTGAGTGGCCTTATCGACCGT
Source organism: Candidatus Shapirobacteria bacterium S2_F12 (assembly GCA_019248165.1). Lineage (GTDB taxonomy): Bacteria > Patescibacteriota > Microgenomatia > UBA12405 > UBA12405 > WARW01. The sequence goes on along the minus strand of JAEHHB010000012.1, from coordinate 18,095 downwards.
GTCAAATCCATCGTTTGTTAGAATTTCTAAATAAACATCACCCTCGGGTGGTTTTACGAAATCACGCCAAATTTCTCTGCCTCCTGGTTTTAGGGAGCGAAATGAGGAGTGTAAAGAATCATCTAGGCCACTTATGCCTCGAAACGTTTGAATCTCATGACCTACAGTACCGTGATAAATAATATCGGCTGATTCGTTTGGTATTTTGTCGAGCTTAGTGGCATCGTCGTGGACTAAATTAATCTTACTTAAATTGGCAGCAGCAAGGGCTAACATGTCATGAGAAAAATCAACTGCATATACGTTTGATGAATGAAGCTCTCTGGAGATATACTCTGCCAATTGGCCTGTGCCTGAACCAACATCGATAATTATTGATTTATCTGAAACCTCACCAAAATAAGGCATAATTGAGGCGGCTTTTGCCTTGAGAGCTGCATCCATTAATTCGCCATATATAGTTAAATCTCTGCCGGTTTCTGAGATCAAATGGTTGGTTTCTTTTGGTGGCAGGCCACCTTCTCTTTCTTTTGACTCCATAGTAATATTTTAGCTTATGAAATCAAATAAAGATTTTATTTGTTTTAAATTTTCAGTTGTAGTTAGTCTAGATTTTGTCGACGACTAAACTGGTAATATGGCTCGTATGATTCATTATAAGCAGGAACATCGTGTACTACCTTCCACCCTGCCTTCCTGTATATTCTTTCGATAATATGATTATTTAGCCATTTATCATAAATTTCATCTATACTTAATCCTTTTTCCACTGCTAGCTTCACTACTTCTTTTGTAGGAACAGTGGCATCGCCGTTACAATATAGTCTGGTTATCATTTCATTAAAAGATTCCACCAATTCATTCGGGATATCGTTTTCTAGTCGACTTTCAACTTCGTTTGGATTTATGGCATTAATTTTTTCTGCTGACATTAAACTTCACCTCCTTTTTTAAATAACGTATTAATCACGTTAACTATAGTTATTTTAACCTATATTTTATTATTGTCAATAGCGTATTGAGTACGTTATTGACAGTTTAAAATGGTACAATGTTTCTATGAAACAAAAAGAAGGTCTAATGTATGAAACCGCTAAGGTAGCCGTAAATGCAGTTATTTTTTCTATCAAAGACCAAAGGTTGATGGTGTATTTAAACAAGCGAGAAAAAGAACCTTTTTTGAACTACTTGGAACTACCCGGGGGGTTGTTGCACCCCGAAGAAACGGCCGATGAAACACTATCGAGAAAGATGAAAGGAGTTTTTGGAATTAAAAAACAAAGCTTTTGGCAATTTTATACTTTTACAGACCCAAAGCGTGACCCTAGGAATCGAACTGTTTCAATTGGATACATAGCCTTGGTTTCTAATATAAAAAATACTGATTTGGAAGATTTTTATCCAATTGATGCCTTGCCCAAACTTGCTTTTGATCATGAAAAAATTATTTATAAAGCTAGTGAGTTTCTTAAGAAAAATGTTGACAATCGGTTTATAAGCCAACTTGTGCCAAAAGTGTTTCCATTAAACGATATTCAAACAGTCTACGAGGTGATTAGTCAAAAAAAGATGGATAATCGTAATTTTAGAAAAAAAATATTAAATTCGGGGGTTATCAAAAAAGTTGAGGTTGTACAAAAAAATGTCAAACACCGTCCAGCTTCGCTTTATCAATTTGTTTTTGAATAAGTTATTAATATTGTTGTCTGTGTTGAAATTAAATTTATTAGCGTTGTTATAATGAATTATGATTTTAGGAATTGATCCAGGTTTGGCTAATACAGGGTGGGCAATATTAGATCGTAGATCGTCGATCGTAGATGATAGAGAATTTGAGTTGATAGAATGTGGGTGTTTGAGAACAAAAATAACCAGCACCTCAGCAAAAAGACTAAATATGATTTATGAAGAACTGGAAGAGTTAATTAAAAAGTATAAAGTAGAAGCGGTGGCGTTTGAGTCGTTATTTTTTGCTAAAAATGCCAAGTCAGCATTAAAAGTGGCAGAAGCGATTGGGGTAATAAAAGTGTGTGGAGAAAGAAATAAAATTGAGGTGGCAGAATTTACCCCATTACAAGTAAAAATGTCTTTGGTGGGGTATGGTCGAGCTGAAAAAGAACAAGTAGAAATAATGGTACGAAATTTTTTAAATTTGGAGGAAAATATACAGCCATCACATGCATCCGATGCTGTGGCGGTGGCGTTGACTTATTTGTTTACCAATAAAAATTTGTGTGTTTGATATAGTTTAAGTAAGTTTAGATACGGGTAATATTGGGGTATAATGATAATATGATTTCGAGTTTAAAAGGAAGGATTAATCGACTGTGGGGGAATAATTGCGAAATTGAGGTTGGTGGAGTAGGGTATTTGCTTTGGGTGGGAAAAAACTTTTTGAAAAAACATAATGAAGGTGAAGAGTTTAAGGTGGCAACTTATATGGCAGTATCGGAAAATGATGTTAATTTATTTGGTTTTGAAGATTGGGATGAAGTAAATTTGTTTAAAATGTTAATTTCAGTATCGGGAGTTGGTCCAAAGACGGCCGCTGGAATATTGGGCGAAACCGATGGAGTGGAAATTATAAAAGCAATAGGGGAGGCTAATGTTGATTTTTTCCAAAAAATAAAAGGAATTGGAAAAAAGACAGCCCAAAGAATTATCATTGACCTGAAATCAAAAATTGGAGGGTTGGGGGAGTTGGACTTAACTAAAGATGTTGAAAAAAATATTGATAGCGACCTGGTACTAAGTTTGAAACAATTAGGTTTTGATCGAAAAGAAATCGAAAAAGTGACTCAAAAGTTGCCTAAAGATTTAGAAACAACAGAGGAAAAGCTAGCTTGGTGTCTTAATAATTTATAAATTAATTTCTAATATCTAATTTCTAATGTCTAAAATAAACAATCAAGAAGATAATAAAAAAACACTAGATCCGAAAGTGGAGACTGAGGAAAAGGTTGTCGAGAAGAAATTAAGACCCCAAAGGTTGGGTGAGTTTATTGGTCAAGAGAAACTTAAAGAGCAGTTGGATATTTTTTTGAAAGCAGCTAAATCAAGGAATGAGGCTTTGGATCATATTTTGTTTTATGGTCCACCTGGTTTGGGTAAAACTACCTTAGCCTGTTTAATGGCTCGTGAGATGGGTAGTAACATTAAGATGACTTCTGGTCCGGCGTTGACACGGGCAGGGGATTTGGCATCAATTTTGACAGGTTTAAAGAAAGGCGATTTTTTGTTTATTGACGAAATTCATCGGCTAAATAAATTGGTCGAAGAAATGCTTTATAGTGCCATGGAAGATTTTGCGCTTGATATTGTATTGGGTAAAGGACCATCGGCCAAGACAGTCAGGCTAAATTTGCAAAAATTTACATTGGTGGGAGCCACGACTCGGATAGGTTTAATTTCTGGACCAATGAGGGATAGATTTGGTTATGTTCAACAGTTGGATTTCTATGAAGATATTGACTTAGAGGAAATAATTGAGCGAACTAGTGAAGTCTTGGGAGTGAAAATTGAATCTCAAGCGGCCAAGGAAATTAGTAAACGGGCCAGAGGAACACCGCGGATTGCCAACAGATTGCTAAGACGAGTCCGTGACTATGCTGAGATTCGAAATGATGGATTGATAACTATTAACGAGGTTGACCAATCATTAAAAATGTTGGGAGTAGACAAAGATGGTTTATCTGATGCAGATAGAAAGTATTTAGAGGTAGTCAAAAAACAATATAATGGTGGCCCGGTGGGGGTGGAAAATATTGCGGCTAGCTTGTCTGAAGATGTCGGGACAATTACTGAAGTTTACGAACCATTTTTGATGAAAAAAGGGTTGATTAAGAGAACACCAAAAGGAAGGGTGTTGGTTTAGAAAAGGCTGGGCAGGATGGGCAGGTGAATTTTATTCGGCTTGGATTCCTAATAGCCAGAGAACAGCTTCTTTGCGATAGCGACGGTCACCACGAGCGTTGATGCGGATAGCTGGGAGTTTACCTCGTTTACCCCAACGTTTGATGGTGAGTTTGCTGACACGAAGAAGATCGGCAACTTCGGCGACGGTCAAAAGATCAGGCAGATTATCAATTGAAACCCCATTGACCTTTTTAGGAGAATTTGATTGTTTCACAAGGTTGTCTTGTGATGTAGTTTGAATATCCATTGTGTGGCTCCTCTTGTATCAAAATAATGATTAACTGTAATCAGTTAATCATATTGGATATTTGTATGTCAAGAATCAAATGTTTACAGTAAGACTCTTATCTCAAAAGAAGGGAAAAAATTAAATTTTGGGGATTAAATAATTTTATGACATAATGGTTGTATGATAAAAAATGACCAAAATCTAAATAACAATCGAATTGCTTTTTTTGGGGTCAAATCTTGGGAAAAAGAAATTATTGAGAAAGAAATAAGAGGAATAGATTCTTATGGAATAGGGATATTTAAAGAAGAAGTACAAGATAAAATTGATATTGCTAAGGATTACGATATAATTTCAACTTTTATCTATTCTAGGATTGATGAAGAAATACTCAAAAAATTACCTAAATTAAAAATGATTGCTACCAGGTCAACCGGAACTGACCATATTGACAAGAAGGGTTGTGAAAAGAGAAACATTAAAGTAACTAGTGTGCCGGTGTATGGTTCTAATACTGTTGCTGAGTATGCCTTTGCTTTGCTTTTGGCAGTTACAAAAAAAATAGTGATAGCTCATCAATCGGTTGAAGAAGGGGAGTTTAACCCAGAAGGTTTAACTGGAGTAGATTTGTGTGGAAAAACCATAGGCGTCATAGGTTGTGGGAAAATAGGGCAAAATGTAATCAAGATTGCTAGAGGCTTTGGGATGAAAGTATTGGGGGTGGATGGGCGTAGAGACCCAAAATTAGAAAAAAAGAGTGGATTTAAATATACTGATTTAGAAACTTGTTTAAAATTGTCGGATTTTGTAACTTTGCATGTGCCAGCAATCAGGGAGACTTTTCATATGATAAATAAAAAAAATATTAAGTTAATGAAACCGGGCAGTTTCTTGATTAATACAGCCAGAGGTGCGGTGGTTGAGACTGAAGCAATAATTTGGGCTTTGAATAATAAAATTTTAGCTGGTGCAGGGCTAGATGTAACTGAAGAAGAAATGTTTGTTGATAGTTTGAGTGTGGTGATGAGTAACAAAATGACAAAAGACGGGTTACAAGACATCATTAGCTTCCATTTATTAAGAGATAGGGATGATGTGGTTTTTACACCTCATAATGCTTTTAATACTCAAGAAGCGATTGAAAGGATAATTAAGACCACAATAGAGAATATAAACGAGTTTGTAAAAAGTTGAATTGGTATAATAGATTTAGATTAGAAATTTGTCGCCAAAGGCGAAGGGAATTTTAATTATGAAACCAGTAATAATTTGTGGAGGAATAGGTTCTAAAATGTGGCCAATGAGTCGAAGTTCTATGCCAAAACATTTTTTACCACTAATTGGTAACAAATCTTTGTTTCAATTAAATTACGAAGCTTTAAGAAAGAAATTTTTACCATCTGAGATTTTTTTGCAAACAAACGAAGTTCAAGCCCAGATAGCCAAAAACCAAGAACCAGAAATTCCTGATGAGAATATATTTGTTGAGCCAGAGATGAGGAATCAAGGACCAGCGACAGGGTTTGCGGCGGCACAGTTGATTAAAAGAGGCTTTGGGGATGAACCGTTTATTTTGGTTCAAGCAGATGTTTTGCGTGAACCAGATGATAAGTTTATCGAAATGATTGACGAAGTGGCAAAGCTAGCTAGCAGTGGAGATAAATATATTACTGGAGGGTTTATGCCAAAATCGATTGTTGGGGGAGTGGATTATTTAGTAAAGGGAAATTTGGTAACTGAAGAAAATGGGGTTAGTTTATTTGAAGTGGCTGATTATATTGACAGGACTGAAGAAGAAAAAATAAAACAATATTTGGGGACAGACAAACTATTGCTTCATGCTAATCACACAACAATGGCTCCAAATAATTTAGTGAAAATGTATCAAACTTACAAACCGGAATGGTATCAACCATTGATAGAAATTTCAAAAGGTGGCGATGTTCCGACTGAATATGCCAAGATGCCAAAAGGGGCGATTGAAGAAGTGACTAAACAGGTATATAAAAATGGGGGAGCAGTAGTAGCTCAATTGCCGTTTAATTGGGTAGATTTTGGGACTTGGGAGTCAGTGGCTAATTATATGGACGATAAAAGTATGTATAACCCGGAAGGGGTTTATGAGATTGATTCCAAAGATAATTTCGTTTACAAAAAAGATAAAAAATATATTGCCCTGATTGGGGTGGAGGATTTGATTGTGGTGGATACGGGAGATGCTCTCTTGATTACCAAAAAAGATCAAACAGGTAAAGTGGGCCAGGTAGTCGATGTATTAAAAACTCAAGAGAGGGTGGATTTGTTATAAAATTTATTTAAACACCAAAAACCCCTCCAAAAGGAGGGGTTTAAATGTTAAATAAAAAGTTAATTTTATTTTAATTCAACTTGTGCGCCGGCGGCCTCGAGTTTGGTCTTGGCATCAGCAGCAGCTTCTTTTTTCATAGTTCCAAGAGAAGCTGGGGCAGCATCAACCATGTCTTTGGCTTCTTTCAAACCTAGTTCTGGTTTGAATTCGCGAACGACTTTGATGACCGCAATTTTGTTGGCACCACCAGAAGTGATGACGACATCAAATTCGGTTTTTTCTTCGGCAGCAGGAGCAGCACCACCAGCAGCTGGGGCACCAGCAGCAGCTACAGGAGCAGCAGCGACGGCTTTGACATCGAATTTTTCTTCGATACCCTTAACGAGGTCGGATAATTCTAAGACTGAGAGTTCAGAGATAGAATCTAAGATTTTTTGCAATTTTTCTGAAATTTCCATATTTATTTTTAATAAATTAATAATTTTTAATAACTAATTTTGTTCTTTTTTGTCAGCAAGAGCTTTGAGAGTAAGGGCTAGTTGGGTTTGGTTGTAACGGAGAGCATAAGCTAATCGTTGCAATGGGTTGATTAATCCACCTAAAAGCTGAGAAATAAGTGCTGATTTAGAGGGTAGACTCAAAAAGGCTTTGAGTTCATCTAAAGAAAGAAGTTTTTTGTCAAAAATACCGTATTTAAATGAAGTAACTTCTTTGGCTTTGTTGACTTTGTCAATCTCTTTTAAAGGAGCGACTTCATCGTCGTTACAATAAGCAATCCCTGTTGGCCCGGTTAGAGTTTCGGGTAGTTTAATCCCAACTTTGGCTAGAGCTCGAGTAATAAGAGAATTTTTGACAACTTCCATTGAGCCACCGACTTCTTTTATGTCAGCTCGAAGTTGGCTAATATCACCAGCATTTAGTCCTTGGTATTGAATCAAGGCAGCTGATTTAGCTTCGGTTATTTTTTTGACTACTTGGTCAACTTGTTCGATTTTTTTAATATTTGGCATTATTTAGTGCGCTAGAGCGATAGTGCTTTAGAGCTTTAGATAAAATTTATTAATTAGACCTTATTCCGCAGTAGCGGGATTGTGTTTTAAGGCAAAATTTTTCACTTTCGTTTAAATTTTGACCTTAAAAAAACTAAAAAAGCCTCAACGAAGTGAGGCGTAAATAAAACAAAATTAAATTGTTTTACCTCGGCGGGGCTTATTTTCGCTGTTTGGCGAAAGCCTGCTGTCTTCGGTTGATGGAGTGATTATAACAGAGGTTAGTTTTTTTGTCATTAGTTTGATTAAAAAAAGGGCGGGATATGCGAGCTATGGTTTGGTTTGCTCGCGTATCCCGCCGGTTAGAGTTTATTGGTTAGGGTTGTGGGTGGTTTTCGCCACGTCCAGAAGGTACTTGCATCTATCGTTTCTTTTGGTGGGTTTTGGGGGTTGCCAGGGCTTTGTGGGTCGGGTTTTTGTGCGAGGGGGGTTGTTGGGGGTCGATTGTGGGTCGGTTTCGGTTGATTTGGAAGTGGTCTTTTTGTGTTTGGTTGACATGGTTAGTTTACGCCTCCTTTATCTATTAGGCCACAATTGTGACCATAATCCCGTAATTCAATAAACTCTTAAAGAGCCAATATCTTAGAATAAAAATTTTCAACCGTAAAATTAGTTGGATTTTTATAAAGATTAGTTGATGGGGATTATAACAAAAACTTTGATTTTATCAAAATATAGGACAATATTAGAGTGCTAGCACTTTAGAGCTTTAGAACGTTAGTTATTTGGGATACACTGAAATAGTGAAAAAAATATTTTTTATTATTTTATGTTTGTTAACTACTGGCGTGGCGATTTGGTTAGTATTAAAGAGTGGTGGTTATGGTGGTAACAAAATATTTGATCCAAAGGGGTCGGCGTGGCAATGGTTTGGAAAAAATGAAAAAAAAGATAATGAAAAAGAAGCTGGTAAGCCGGAGATGGTTATAAAAAATACTGGTTATTTGGCTCAATATAACTTTGAGAATTTGAAGAAACGAGAAAATAAGGGTTCAATCATAAGCGAAATTGGTAGGGTAATAGTGGTGGAAGAGGCTAGGCCGACAGTGGTTGAAAAATACAAAGAAGAGGGGGTAATTAAAGAAAATAATTTTAAGAGTAGGGCAATAACTTTTGAGAGTAATGGTAAAAAAATTAGTGGGATGATGAATATCCCAGTAACAGAAAGAAGCAGTAAAATGCCCGTTGTTATTATGATTAGGGGGTTTGCGGATTCAGAGGGGTATTTTGTTGGCTCGGGTAGTTGGAAAGCGGCTGATGAATTGGCTAGAAACGGGTTTGTGACTGTAAGTTTAGACTTTTTAGGATTTGGAATGTCTGATGGGGAATCGAGTGATATTTTGGAGGCAAGATTTGAAAAACCAGTGGGCGTTTTAGACTTAATTGAATCTGTTAAAAAATTGAAATATGTTGACCCGGATAAAATCGGGATTTGGGCACATAGTAATGGTGGCCAAATAGCTGTTTCGGTATTAGAAATAACTAGTAAAAATTACCCAACAGTTTTATGGGCACCCATGACTAATCCATTTCCACAGAGTGTTTTGGAAACCATGGATGACAGCCAGCCAGGTTTGATTGTTAAGAAACGAATTGAAGATTTTGAAAAAGAATATGATAGCAAACTTTATTCGATTGATAATTTTTATAGTTGGATTGAAGCACCATTATTAATCCATCAGGGGACTACGGATGTGTGGTGTAAGGTGAAATGGCAAGAAGATTTTAAGAAGGAATTGGAAAAATATAATAAAGAGGTTTATTTGGATATTAGGGAAGGAAGTGATCATAATCTAAAACAATCTTGGGATGAAGTAATAAAAATGGATATTGATTTTTTTAAAAATAAGATGGAGATTTAGTCAAATAATATAGTAAAATAGCCTAATGCAGGTATATTTTGTAGCTTCTTCTAGATTGGTAGCAAAGAATGTGAAGTTGTATTCTCAAATTTATAAAACAATTAGTAGCGACCATAAAATGGTTAGTGATAAGGTTTTAAAATGGATAAAGGGTGGAATAAAAGATTTGAGTAAAGAGTCAATTGAGACCAAAAAAGAAAATTATTTACATGTCATCAAGTGTATTAAAAAGGCGGATATCGTGGTGATGGAAATATCGGGTCACAGTGTGTCAATGGGATTTATTTTGAGTAAGGCGATGGAAGAGAACAAACCAGTGATTGCTATGTATACTGCCGATATGGATCCGGTATTTGTTAAGGGGATTGTGAATTCAAAACTAATTTTGGCTGAATATAAAAAAGAAAATCTAGAACAGGTAATAATAGACTCAATCAACAAAGCTAAGTGTTTGGTCGATATGAGGTTTAATTTCTTTGTTAGTCCACGAATTTTAAATTATTTAGATTGGATAGCTCAAAAAAGAATGATTCCTAAATCAGTATTTTTAAGACATTTGATTGAGAGGGAAATGAAGAAGGACAGGGAGTTTAAGGGTTAGAGAGGTGTTGATTTTTAAATTTTTCTTTAGTTTTTTTCCACCACTTCGATTGGCGACAGAGTTTTGAGGAGTCGGATGGGTTGTCTAAAATAGTTTTGACTAACTCTTCAAGATATATGGTGTTTTGAGAACCTTTGATCAAGATTGTTTCATCTCCCTGAATTTGATTTTTTAGGTAATCGTTTGCTTGCCACCAGTAGAGAAATTTTTGTGATTTTGAGCCAAAGTATTTCTTGGTTTGAGGGCCAACAGATATAATTTCATCGGCAGATTTGGTAGCAATTTCGTAAATACGGCGGTGCTCAAAAGGAGCAGACTTGCCTAGTTCTCGCATGTCACCTAAGACGGCAATTTTTCTGGTTTTAAATTGTGAAAGAAATTTGAGTAACTCTTGACAAGCTAGTGGGGATGAATTGTATGAGCTGTCAATTATTGTAGTATTATTAATGCCTTTTAAAATTGAGGAACGAGATGGGGGAAGAGTAAATTTATTTTGAATGTTTTTGATAGCATCTGAATAAGAAATGTTAAAAAGTTTAGCCAGAGCAAGTGCCGCCCCAAAGCTAGTTTGATAAATTGGGGGTAAAAATAGGTTGTCAAACTTGATATCAGTTGGGGATATTGAAAAAATATTTGAATTTTGGGTATATTTTTTGACAAGTTTGTCTTGGTTGTTGATAATGGCCACTTTGGCTTGATTGACAAGTTTGGCTTTTTCCTGAGCGATTTGGTCAAGTGAAGAAAATGATTCTAAATGTACAGGACTAACATTTAAAAAAATACCAATGTTAGGCTTAGCTATCGAAAGAAGATAATCCATGTTTTTGGGCCAAGAAATTGAGTCAATCCCCATCTCGAGAATCAAAATATCATAGCTTTGCCAATTGGTAATATATTTGATTGGGGCAATAAGTAGGATTTTAAGCCACGAAAAAAGGTTGTAGTTGGTAATTTTTAGATTTAAAAGGCTTAACGGAATTCCAGACTCTGAATTGTAACCATCGTTGGTTTTGATTTTAAAATTGACAGGAAAAACTGATTGGCAGGCTAAAAGAGTTGAACTTTTACCAGCAGAGCCGGTGATGCCAACTATGTCAAGTTGTTTGTGTTTGCTTGTTTGTAAAAACTTAACCTTGTTAAGTTGTAATTTTGCGAAGAAGCGAAGGTAGTTTATAACAAGAAGCGATAAATGTTTTTTCACTAAAGATATTTTATCAGGTATAATGAGATTTATATGCAAAAACTAAAAGTATTATTGCTAATGGGTGGTGGTGGTTCGGAACACGAGGTTTCTTTGTCTTCTGGCCAGGAAGTTTTGAAAAATTTTGATAAGGAAAAATACGAAATAATTCCGTTGGTGATGGAGAACCAACATTTGGATATCCAAAAAGTTAAGAGTATTGTCCCAGATGTGGTGTTTATTGCACTTCATGGTGGGGTAGGCGAAGATGGAACAATTCAAAAAATGTTTGAAGATGAGGGGATTAGGTTTATTGGTTGTGGCAGTGAAGCTTCAAGGTTGGGGATGGATAAAGTGGCGTTTTTAAATTTGATGAATAAAAATAATATCCCGACACCAAAGGGGATCGTGGCAAAAAAGGGAGAGTTGGTTGACCTGGATTTGGTTAAAGAATTAGGAAATAAGTGGGTAGTCAAACCTTCGGGTCAAGGATCTAGTGTTGGAGTGTCAATTATTGATAACTTAAAAGATTTAGATCAGGCGCTTGAATTGGCTTTTAGATATGATGATGGAGCAATAATCGAAGAATTTTTAGATGGAGTTGAAGTTTCTTCTGGAGTACTAGGAAATCAAGACCTAATAGCTTTGCCAATAATTGAAATATGTTCCAAAAACATTTTCTTTGATTATGAGGCAAAGTATACGGTAGGGAAATGCGAAGAGATTGTCCCGGCTAGATTAACCGAAGAAGTCACTAAAAAAATTCAAGAATATTCTTTAAAAATATTTAAACTGGTAGGAGCCAAGGGTTTCGTCCGGTTTGACTTGATGGTAAAAAATAATGAACCGTATTTTTTTGAGATGAATACAATCCCGGGGTTGACCCCAAACTCGTTATTACCCAAAGAGGCAAAAGCCGCAGGGGTAGATTACCCCAAACTTTTGGATAAAATGATTGAGTTGGCGATGGAATAAATCTCGTCATTGCGAGGAGTTTCAAAAACGACGAAGCAATCTCAGTGAGATTGCCACGCTCCCGGCTAGACGTCGAGGCCGGTCGCTCGCAATGACGTTGTAAACTCAGCCAGAGGCTGATCGGCCCTTGGCCGAAAAAACCCCGCTGGAAAGCGGGGTTTAAAGTTTAAAGAAAAGTGAAATTTATTTAACTTCGACTTTGACACATGGACCCATGGTAGCACAGAGAGCTAATTTTTTGATTTTATTAGACTTGACTACTTTGATGAGTTCGTCAATGTTGGCGATTAATTCTTCAGCTGGTTGGGAAACTTTTCCAACAACTATATGTACGACCGGGGATTTTTTTTCGGTTTTAATAATAGTTTTAGCAGCAGATAATTTTTTGACAGCATTTTCTGGATCGTCGGTAAGTGTCCCGTTTTTTGGATTTGGCATTAAACCTTTTGGGCCTAAGACCCTAGCAAATGGTAGTAATTTTGGCATGGTTGATGGAGTTGCAATTAAAATGTCAAAATTGACTTTACCGTCTTTTATTTCGGATAAAATAGTATCGTTGAGGATAACTACTTTTTTACTTGCAGTCTCTAAATGGGGGAAAGTAATATCTCCGATATTACCAACGTCAATAGTGGTGATATGGGCTTCGATTTTACCGTCGAATTTTGAAAAAGAAGTTTCTTTTACAAGCTTAACCGCTTCTTTTAAAGAGTAATATTTAGTGACGTCAATTTTTTTTTTGGCGGTTTGGTATTTTTTACCACGAATTTTGGCTGTTTTAACTTTGTGTTCGGCAGTATTAACTTCGGCTGGTGTCTCAGCAGTTGTTTCATCTACGGCCTTTTGTTCTTCTGCAATCTCAGGGTTTTGACCTTCGACGTTTTGAACTTCCACTTTTTGTTGCTCTTTTTGAGCTTTCTTTTTGTTTTCTTGAGTGGTTTTGCTCATATTTTATTTAATTATTAAATCCCACAAAATGGGGTAGAGCTATTTTAGCTTATTGTGTGTTTATTTGCAAAGATTATTTTTTTAATCCAGTTTCAAAGAAACCAAGTCCGGTGTAATTATTTTTTCCGTTTGTGCCTGTGGTAAAAGACATTGGTTCAAAAAACGATTGATTAAATTCCTTAACGCTAAATATTTGTGAAGATGAAAAAGGATATATTTCGCCCGAGTAAACATTATTGATATTTAGTTTAATTTTTGATGGATATTTATTGGAATATCTAGAAATAATTTCAAAATTTAGATCTGAACCACAATCGTTGCTACCATCGGTATTTCTTTTTACCCAATAAGAGTATTTTGGGCCACTTGAATAAATTTGACTGACAGCTCCAATGGCTATGTGTGGCCCTTGGAAGTCTGTCCTTTTGGTTAAATATAAGCTTGACCAATAATGACCCTTCCAGTCTGGCGACGGACTAGAGTTGAACCATTGATGGTCCATCCAGGCCTTGCCAACAACTACTTTTCTGATTGTTCCGTCAGTGTCTTTAATAGAACCGGTTATGTCTAAGTCGGGAATACTATAATAAAAAGTATCTTTTGGGGAAAAAACAGAAATGTTGCCGTTACACCCCCATAAAAGGGGAGTGTTATAGCCCTTTGGGCTGACCGTTTTTTCGGTTAGAAGTAGATCAATTGTACCTATCTCTTTGGTTGACCCTTTTAATGAAAATTGTTTAGCTCCTCTTTTTAAGGGGGGGAGCTCTTTTAAAGTCAATGATGGTCCGTTTGTTTGGGTATAAGAAACACTTAATAGACCGTTTTTAATAGTGGCATTTACTTTTCCCGGAAAATTAGTTTTTTGAGAAAACTTTTTATTAGAGTCGTCGTATTTACTGGTGAGTAATCCAAAAATTTCTCCTATTTTGGAAAAAGATATTATATATCCTGTATCTTTAGTATCTTTGTCGGAGCTTGATCTAACCAATAAATTTATATACCACCATTCTCTTTTGAAATTTGAATGAAAAGCATGATCTTTTGGAAAAGAAATTTTATTTGGTATTGACGCTGCTTGGGAACGGGTGTCGGTGTTTGTTTTGCCGATTAAATTTGAAATTAGACTTGATACTGTTGCAATTATCAGAATAGTCACCATAAGAAGTACTTTATTAGATTTCATTATCTAATTTTACACTACAAATTCTTGGTAGAGATTTAGGCTATGACTTCAACACCCATTGATCTGGCTGTACCGATAACTGATCGCTTGGCGGCTTCTATGTCTTTGGTATTTAAGTCGGGCATTTTGTTGGTTGCTATCTCTGTAACCTGTGACATAGTCAATTTACCCACCTTTTCTTTGCCGGTTGTACCAGTACCTTTTTCAATACCTGCCATTTTTTTTATCATATTGGAAACCGGGGGTTGTTTTAGGATAAAGGAAAAAGTTCGGTCTTCAAAAATAGTGACGATAGCGGGAATTACAGAGCCGCGTTGTTCTTTGGTCTTTTCGTTGAATTCATTACAAAAATCCATTATTTTGATACCATGAGGACCAAGAGCGGTACCGACTGGAGGGGCTGGGTTAGCACTTCCTGCTTGAATTGCGATTTTAACGATTGCTTTAATTTTTTTTGCCATGATTAGTAAATTAGTTAATTAGTAAGTAGTGAGTAGTAAGAATTACAACTCTTTGGTAACTTGTAAAAAGTCGAGTTCGACTGGGGTTTCTCTTTCAAAAAAGGATACTAGGACACGAATTTTACCTTTCTCTTGGTCAATAGTGTCAATAGTACCGATAAAATCGGCAAAAGGCCCACTGGTAACTTTGACGATGTCGCCGATTGCAAAAGGTGTTTCGTATTTTGGTTTATCTTCCTCGGTTGTATGCAAAATTCGGTCAACTTCGGCTTGAGAAATAGGTTGTGGTTTATTCTCGATACCAATAAAACCAGTAACCCCTTGGGTGGTTCGAACAGTGACCCATGAATTGTCACTAAGTGACATTTGGATTAGAACATACCCTGGAAAGGTTTTTTCCTGAGATTTGACTTTTTGACCCCTTCTAATAACCATTTTACTTTGAATTGGAACTATTGCTTGGAATATTTGATCTTCTAAGCCCATGGTTTTGATACGAGTTTTTAGCGCTTCAATAACTTTGTACTCGTGGCCTGAATAAGTGTTGATGACATACCAGGCGGCGTCAAAGGCGGGTTCAAAATGAGAGAGTTTAAACAAAAATTCTCTTTGGTTAGTTTTTGTCGATGTTTTTGGCATATTATTTTGTTTTACTCGCAGTAGAAGCGACTGTGGGTAAGGGAACAATTGAATTTTCTAAAGACTCCACCTGGGTTGGTGTAGCCACTTGATTACTTGGACTACTGCCTAAAAGAGCAATAGATTTAGTAAAAAGATAATCAAAACCACCTAAAATTAGGGAGATGATAATCGAGATAGATATTACCACAACCGTAAGCTGAATTAAAGTATCTTTTTTTGGCCAAGTAATATTTTTGAATTCAACTGCAACTTCTTTTAAAAATTTAATGATTTTTTGCATGGAAGTATTATAGCAGTTGAGTGGATTTTGTGTTTATTTGAGCACAACTATAAATTAAAATTTTGATATTTTATTTTTGAACTATAATTGTTGCTTCGGCTGTTTGGCCACTACTAGTTTTTGCTTTGATTTTGACGGTTCCAGCTTTTTTCCCTGTAACCTGAACTTTCATTCCTGGTTTACAACTAGTCGCCGGTCCGGCAGTAGGAATATTGGTTGGGCAGCTAATATTTACAATTTTGATTGATGCAATATTATAGTTATTGCTTGACCAGGCTATCTTGTCGGTTGAACTAACAGGGCTTAAGGTTGCAGTTAAAACTGTGGTTTTCCCAACTTTTAATTGAGATGTTGATGGGTTTATTCTAATACTTGTGGTGTTGGGGATGCATCTACTGGTGGTTAAATCACATTTACCGCTTTTACAGACTCCGTTCCTGTCACATCCGCCACCAATGTCTAAATCATTTTCGCACTTACCCCAATGATTATATTGATTTGGAGGACACAAATGATCGTCGCTTCCTTTTATTTTGACGCAGCGTTGAGTTTTTTTGGTTCCGACACAGTCCCAAATATATTCTTTGATAGTATCTGGTAAATCTTTTGGTTTACCTGAGACACAGGTATTTGTAACAATTTTGGTTGTGTCACCACAAGCCCCGTTTACATCGGTTTGGCTGTTTTTGGTACTACACTTAACACTTATACCACCGTTTGTTCCAGAACATTGCCAAATAAGCTGGGTGGAGGTGTCTGGTAGATCTTTAAAAGTACCACTCAAACATTTGTTGAGACTAGCACTACATTTTCCGTTAACTTTTGTTTGAGATGGCCCGTTAATTTCAATGTTTGCATTAATATTCTTGTTGCAAACAATTATGTCACCGAAAGTGTTTGAACTCTGGATATTAGAGTCAGTGGTGCTGTTTTCTTTACATAAGAATTCAATTTTTGCAGTCCCAGCGGATTTGGTTTTAAAAGTAAGATAAACTAATTCACCTTTAATTGCTTTTGATTGTGAACTATCATAATCAAAACAAGTAAACGCAAATTTACCAAGAGGAGAATCTTTTGAGATTTCGCATTCACCTTTTTCACTAAAAACCATTGATGGAGAGTTGTTGATTGATAATAGTTCTAGCTTTGATGAATCAAAACCTCCTTTGGCATCAACTCCGCCGATGGCATTAAAATTTGAGTCTACCCCGATTGCAATCATAAATGTTTCTCCAACTTTGTGGTTTTGTTTTTGAGGGTTGAAATAAAGGTAGGCACCGGGAATCTTTGGTGGTGGGGTTGTTTTTGTTTCATTGGTAATTATGACTGTGGCTTCGGCTGATTCTCCGCTGCTGGTTGTGGCTTTAATTTTGACCGTTCCAGCCTTTTTCCCTGTAACTTGAAGTTTTGTTTCTGGGTTACAACTAGTTGCTGGTCCATCAGTAGGAACATTGATTGGACAGATATAATTTATAATAGCAATTGATGCAATATCAAGGTTACTGCTTGACCAGGCTATTTTGTCGGTTGAACTAACAGGGCTTAAGGTTGCAGTTAAATTTTGGCTTTGACCAACATTTAGTTTTAACGATGTTGGGCTAACCTTAATTCCACTCGTTGAACTTGGGGTGGGGGTAGGTTTTCTGGTTGGGGTTGGTGATACTTTTTGGGGATCATTAATAGTAAACTCAGTTCCGTTGGAATATCCACAATTAGGATCGTTTACTAAGATGTTTTTCCCTTCTTTGCCTATTAGACTCGACTTGGCACAACTAATACCCAGGGTCCCCTTACCATATTTAATTACAGTCGCTTTGTAGCTTATGATGTAACCTTTTAAGTCTCTGTATGGAGAGAAGGAGTCGTTTATCTCTTTGTCGTTAAAGGTTACTTTAACTTTTGCACAATTGTTACCAATTTCCTCATTGGAAATTACACTGGCTATTTGTTCACCACTGATACTATTAAAGTCTGGTTTTAGGAGGTCGGTATAACAATAGACTATAGTGGCACTGTCAACTTTCCTATCACCGGTTTTTATTAAAATATCATTGACCAAAACAGATCCAATCTTTCTAATAGAATAGTCTTTTGGTGCAAAATTATGGAAAAAGCTAACATCTGTGCTACCGATTGGTCTAGGAGCTGGGGTATTGGTTTGAAAAATGGTTGGTAAAACATTTTCTTCTGCTGCCTTGCTTCGGTTTTCTTGGTTTTGTTGGACTAGCTTAGTAGCCGTGGGGATGCCTAGGGCCATAAAGGCCATTATGGCGATAACTAAAAACTGGGCAATACCTTTCTGACGACTAATATTTTGTGTCATTGTGTCTTTTTAAAATAAATTTTAAGTAATATCTATACATATAGTAGTGGTGTTGGTTGGGAGTGTCAATTGGTTGGTTTTTTCTCCGCTTATTTGTTGTAAGAAATATTTTTGAGGTAGTTTGTAGGGGATTTGTGTT
>JAEHHB010000118.1 GCA_019248165.1 Candidatus Shapirobacteria bacterium S2_F12 | reverse complement strand
TCAGTCATTGACGGCAAAATTACCAAAATTGACAATATTTTAGCCTTATTTTTATTCTTTTTTCTCCTAATTAACATTCAAAATAAAAATAAGTTAATAAACAAAGAAAATCAAATTAAGGTCGCCACAAAAATAAAACTAGGAAATTCAAAATATGAATTGATTAAACTCTAATTTTTAGTTAATATTTTTTAAAAAAATTTGATTAAACCTAACATTTCAAACAAAGATATTGAATCGGGGGTAAAAATAATAGAGTTTCTTAAAAAATCAAACCCTATATTATCTCCCCATACTCTTGAAAAATACATAACCGAATATAGAAACTTCACTCCAAAAATCAATCAGTACAGTTTATCATTTTCACCAAAATATAACCAAAAAATATCAACCAAATATGACAAAATAGTTTTTTTGCTCAATGGTTTAGCAGCCAGTGGTAAAGATACTATTTTTTCAGAGATGATAAAGTTAAACCCACAGCTATTTTTTAAGACTGTAACCGCTACCTCACGATTGCCCAGAGAAAATGAAATCGACAGTGTTGATTATTTTTTTTACAAAAATATTAACTAAAAATTAGAGTTTAATC
>JAEHHB010000117.1 GCA_019248165.1 Candidatus Shapirobacteria bacterium S2_F12 | reverse complement strand
ATCACCGGAATAGTCGTCTCCCCCAACCCCTTAAATTTGGAAGTCGGTACTTCTTGGGCATTAAATGTCACTACTGTTCCAAAGGGATTATCAGCAGTCTATGAATGGGTGAGTGATAATGCAAATATTGCCACTGTTAATAATAATGGTTTAGTAACAGGAAAAATTATTGGTGAAACTAATGTTAGGGTTACCGTAAAAGGAACTAATATCTCTTATGTTGTAAAAGTCGTAGTAAAGTCTGGACCGACTCCAACAGAGGGGCCAACTGGAACACCTGTGGTAATTACTGGAATTACTCTATATCCGAATCCTTTGAATATTGAAGTTGGTAAATCTTGGAAGGTTAAGGTCACTACTATTCCAAGTGGTTTATCGGCTACTTATGATTGGAAGGGTGTTGACGCTAATATTGCGACAGTAGACATGTCTGGGGTTGTTACTGGAAAGAAAGTGGGTAAGACTACTGTGGTTGTTACTGTTGCCGGAACCAATATTTCTGAGACTTTGGAGGTAAATGTGGTTAGTGGGCCGACTCCAACAAATGAGCCAACTGCGACTCCAACTAATAAACCTACGGCTACACCAACAAATGAGCCAAC
>JAEHHB010000116.1 GCA_019248165.1 Candidatus Shapirobacteria bacterium S2_F12 | reverse complement strand
AAGCTATCAAATCTCAACATAGCTAGAGGAGCCACCCCAATCCGGCTCCCCTTTTTTTCAAAAAACAGGGGAGCCGGACCAAGGTTTTTAATTTCCACATATCCGCCTTATTAGATATAATATAATTTATGCTAAGTTTCCTAAAAAATATATTTGACGACAACAAAAAGCGAATAAATTCTTATCAAAAAATAATTGATAAAATAAACAGCTTCGAATTGGAAATTTCCAAATTAGACGACGAAGAATTATCTAAAAAAACTGATTATTTCAAGAGACAGTTAAAAGATGGTAAAACCTTAGACGATATTTTGCCTGAAAGTTACGCTGTGGTTAGAGAAGCGGTCAAAAGAACCATTGGAGAGCGTGCCTATGACGTCCAACTTATGTCGGCAATCACTCTTCACCAGGGAGGAATCGCAGAACAGCGGACGGGAGAAGGAAAAACTCATTCCGTTATTTTCCCTGCTTACCTAAACGCCCTTACCGGTCGTGGAGTTCATATTATTACCCCAAACGATTATCTTACTCGGGTGGGGACTGGTTGGTATCCACAAGCCCTAAATTTATTAGGGGTATCCACCTCATGTTTGATCCACGAGGAATCATTT
>JAEHHB010000115.1 GCA_019248165.1 Candidatus Shapirobacteria bacterium S2_F12 | reverse complement strand
CTCGATGAAAAACATTTCAGATGGAATCAATTAAAACACGTTAAATGGTTTTATATTTCTTCTTTGGAAGGGAATATAGATTTGCTTGAAAAAATTATCGGGTTTCCCAAAGAAAACAATATAAAAATTGCCCTTAACCCTGGGAAACGAGAGCTGTCAAAACCAAAAAAACTTATACCTTTAATCAAAATGGTTGACTTTCTAAGTCTTAACAAGAAGAAATTAAGTTACTTTTTGATTCATCCCAATTTGATGATGGTCTATTAAACCAAGCTCACGATCTAAAAATCCCCTACATTGCCATTACCAATGGTCGTCAGGGAGCCTATGTTTTGTCTGATTATAAACAGTATTTTTCGCCTGCGTCACAATCTAGCCCTATTGATGAGACGGGAGCTGGGGATTCTTTTAGCGCCACTTTTGTTACTGCCATTATTTACAAAAAATCTCCCCAAGATGCCTTGTTTTGGGCTATTACAAATTCAGCTTCGGTTGTTTCTCACCTGGGTTCTAAACCCGGCCTTTTAAATTTAAAACAGATTAAAAAATAATGTTTTACTACTAGCTACTAACTATTTACTAATTACTTAAAAAATTAAAAAACGATGTTTTGCTACTAGCTACT
>JAEHHB010000114.1 GCA_019248165.1 Candidatus Shapirobacteria bacterium S2_F12 | reverse complement strand
GAATCGACCGAAAAAAGAAATTTCCAGCCACTATTTTATTAAGAGCTGCTTGCCAAATGGGTGATAAACAATTAATCGCCGAATTTGGGGATTATATTTCTCAAACAATTCAAGCTGACATTTCCAAAACTAGTGAAGAAGCTATCCTCGAGTTTTATCGAAAACTCCGACCAGGTGAACCAGTCGTTCTTGAAAATGCTCAAAAATTTTTTGAAGAAAGATTCTTTGACTTGAGAACATACGAATTGGGTAACGTCGGCCGTTATAAAATAAACAAAAAATTTGGATTTAATTTTGATGCTGCCAACAAAGAAAATTGGGTTTTAAGAAAAGAAGACCTAGTCGCCACTGTCAAATACTTAATTCAATTACAAAAAGGTGAGGTTACTCGTATCGACGATATTGATAGTTTAGCTAATCGCCGACTTCGACGTTGTGGAGAAATCGTTTCCCAAATTGCTATTCGTCCAGCACTTGCTCGTTTTGAACGTATGGTAAAAGAAAGAATGAGCTTAATTTCTACCAAGGAAAAACCGTCTCCCAGTCAGATGATCAATCCTCAACCGCTTATTTCCACCTTAAACACATTTTTTAGATCTAACCAGTTATCTGCAATTTTAGACCAAACCAACCCTCTTGCTGAGC
>JAEHHB010000113.1 GCA_019248165.1 Candidatus Shapirobacteria bacterium S2_F12 | reverse complement strand
GAAGAGGATTAGTAGTCCCGATGCCGACATTGCCACCGCTAGGATTAATAAGGGTAGATAACCAAGCATAACCTGTGTTAATTGATTGGATAAAACCAGCATTCACAGTATCATCAAAGCCTTCATACAGTTTTTTGTTTGAATCAGTACTACTGCGTAACATTAATGTACCAATATGTCCACCATAAGAACTACTACCTAAAATTTCTAATTTAGTTCCAGGGTTGGTTGTACTAATACCGACATTGTTAGAAGTTGAATTTACAAAAAATGTTCCTGAATCAACATTGAAGTTAATATTATTTGCAACTGCAACACCACTTCCGTTTATTAGTAAGTTCTGAGTGTTGTTGTAAATTAGTTGAAGTGGATCACTTGCTCTTGAACCAAATGAAACTGTTCCACTGTTGTAACTCCACTCAGCAATATTTGTTGGCACACCAGCTCTACTCAAAGCTATAGAACTATCTGTAGCGTCGTATATGTGCAATTTTTCAGTTGGACTGGTAGTCCCGATTCCAACGCTTCCATCATTTTTTAAAATACTTTGATTGGTTGACCCGAAATAAGCTCCACCAAGTAGATTAAGCATGGTGGAAGTAGAAGCGCCACGACCAGTGACAGAAGATAGAGTAGAAGTATTATTGATAGTTCGACCAATA
>JAEHHB010000112.1 GCA_019248165.1 Candidatus Shapirobacteria bacterium S2_F12 | reverse complement strand
GGTTGAGGTTGCTGACAACAATAACGAAATCGGATCAACTTTTAGTAGTTCTACTCTAATTGATGTCAATACCCTTTCGGCTTTTAGTATCGGTCAGTCATTAGTATACGGTGAAGTTCTTGCTGGTAGTAATACTGGTTCAAGTAACACTATTATTACTGTTACTAATACCGGCAATTCATTAATTAATCTAGAAATAACCGGTGATTATATGTGTACTGACTATCCTTCTTGTGGCGATCAAAGTATTGAACCTGAATACCAGCAATACAATTTAAATACTTTTATCTATGGTACCGGAACCACTCTTTCGTTAGCTCCAAAAATAATCAATATTGGTATTTCCAAACCAGTCCAGTCACCATCAAACTCGTCTAGAAATTTATATTGGGGCATAGGTATTCCTGGGGCCAAACCACCGGGAAACTATCAGGGTTCGGTTACAATTTTAGTCGATTAATTAATATTTGATACATTGATTTACTCATCTATCTTATCTATATGTTAATCATAAAGACTTAAACCAACCGATGAATTTAAAATTTAGGCAGATTATCTTTTTAGTCATTGTTTTTGCTGGATTTTTTTTGACACTCAAACAAGTTTTTGCGGAAACTATTGTAACTTCTGTTACTGTTGGGAACTCAGCTCCTTCTTTTTCTGTTCAAACTCATGA
>JAEHHB010000111.1 GCA_019248165.1 Candidatus Shapirobacteria bacterium S2_F12 | reverse complement strand
GTTTTACGAACATTAACGACTGCTTGACCTAGGAAAGATAAGTTTCTGATACCGAGGACGTCAAATTTTATAAGACCAACATCTTCACAGGCGTGCATTTCATATTGAGTGATTATCTTGTCACCACCAGTTTCGAGTTGGGTTGGGCTGTAATCGTTAATAGTGGTTGGCGAAATGACGATAGCACAGGCGTGAACACTGATATGGCGAGCACAACCTTCGATTTGTTTTGCAAAATCAAGAATTTTTTTGGCATCTGGATTGGAGTCGTATAGGGCTTTTAGTTCGGGGGCAATATTTAGGGCTTTATCAATGGACATTGGAAACCCTTGTGACCCTTCAGGTATCAATTTACTAATTCGGTCACCGACTGCATATTCATAACCAAGAACCCTGGCAGTGTCGCGAACTGCGTTTTTGGCCATCATTCTTCCAAAGGTGCAAATTTGAGCGACGGATTCTTTTCCATATTGGTCGGTGATGTGATAAAGCATTTGTTGGCGCTTGTCGTCGGCAATGTCTAGATCAATATCTGGAGGAGAAGGTCGATCTTTGTTTAAAAACCTTTCAAAAGGAAGTTGGTAAATTAATGGATCAACGGTTGTAATCCCCAAAACAAATGCAACCAAACAACCGGCGGCAGAGCCTCTGGTATTGGTTGAGGTATCGTTTTTTTCCGCCCACTGGATAAAGTCCCGCATAA
>JAEHHB010000110.1 GCA_019248165.1 Candidatus Shapirobacteria bacterium S2_F12 | reverse complement strand
CGAGAGCAAAAAGTGGTGGCAATAAAAGACTCTCATTAGACTTCAAAACCATGGGAATTAAAACTCCAAAGAATAAAACTCCACTATAAGGACAGAAAGCTAGAGCAAAAATCATCCCTAAAAGAAGTGAACCAATGTAACCTTTTTTAGCTAACCAAAGTTTAATTTGATCAATTTTGGGATTATTAGTTTTAAAATTGATTTTAATAATATCAGCCATGATTAAGCCAATTAAAATTAAAACTGGACCAAGAGCTTTATCACCCCAACCTTGAAAAATTGAAGAGATAGAAAAAGATGACAGACCAAAATAAATGAGAGTAGCAAGTAAGGTATAACTAATCCCTCGACCAAGAGTATAAAAAAGACCATTTAATAAAGTTTGTTTAGAACTTTTAATATCTTTGGAAATAAAGGCGATGGCAGTAATATTGGTGGCTAAAGGACAAGGGCTGATGGAAGTCATTATCCCAATTAAGAAAGCTGATAGAAGTGGAATATTATAGGTATCAATTAAATAATTTAACCATTCCATAGATTAAAGTAATTTTTTAATTTTGGCTTCAAAATAGGATTTTATTTGGGCCTCATTGGTAACCAATCGCCAGACAGTAGTATCTTCTTCGTGGTTATCTTTACCATCTTTAACAGCATTGATATAAAGAGCAGAACCACTAACTCCATAATCTTTGGCTAATTGTCGGTTTTCGG
>JAEHHB010000109.1 GCA_019248165.1 Candidatus Shapirobacteria bacterium S2_F12 | reverse complement strand
ATTTTTTAAGCTCTGAATATGGTCGAGCCATTGCCTCACAATCAGCTTTGCGAGTATTAATGAAACAAGATACCACCACAATTAAAAAAGTAGCCCAAGAATTTCATTTAAGTGCTTACGAACAACAATTACTATTAACTTGTGACCGCGGTGAGGCTTTAATTATTGCCGACCAAAACCATGTGGCTCTAAAAGTCGTTGCCTCAGAAAGAGAACATCCATTATTAACGACAGACCCAAGAGAGATTTATAACCAATGAATAAATTAGTTCTAATTACTCTTTGGAACCATAGAAAAGAATTAAAAATTGTTCTAACTACCTTTCTAACAATTCTACTTCTCCCTTTGGTTGCTGTAATTATTCTTACCCAAACGGGAATTAATTTAATTTCAAATAAACTAGTCGAACAAAATATTTATAACAATTCAATAAACATTCTTGATCCAAAAACAGGAGAAGCGGTAGCCACAATTGATAAACCAACAATTTGGCCAACAACAGGAATAGTTACTTTAGAATTTGGTAAACCCCATCTACCCTACCAATTACTTCATACTGGAATTGATTTAGCCAATATCAAAGGAACTGATATTACCCCGTTTATGGAAGGAACAGTAACTTATGCGGCAGAAACTAAAATAGGTTTTGGAAAACACATAATTATTGATCATGGTGATAATCTAACTTCAATTTATGCCCACTTAGATAAAATACTAGTT
>JAEHHB010000011.1:9413-21718 GCA_019248165.1 Candidatus Shapirobacteria bacterium S2_F12 | reverse complement strand
TCTTTTGAAAATATCTCCTCAAGTTCAGGATCGGCTTCGGCTAGATTGAAGACTCCCTGGGGAACATCTTGGATATTGCGGTAGGCGTTGACATAACAAGAGTCAGACTTTAACCAACGAGGTCTCATGTTTACTCCTTCGTATCCAATTGGTTCTTTAGTCTCGCCTCTTTTATAGAGGACTTTTTCTCCTTTGGTATAAAAGTAATAAACTAATTCGGAGACAATTATTTCACCACATTCACGGTCGCCCTTATTAATTACACCATCGTCGTATTTATTTGTGGTTAATACTTCGTGAAACCAAACACCGCGGCGATATTTTTTGGTTTCTTCGGAATAAGCCCTGGCGCTGTAATCCTTGTCTTGTCGGTCATATTTACTGGTCTCCATACGAGTGTCAACAGTGGGGACCTCGTAGTCTTTGGCGACATAATTATAAGTTCCGGTGATAACTTGAAAGATACTGACAATAAAACCCCAAATGTCATCAAGAATGCCTAATACTTGGCCGTTTGATTGGAGGGTTTGACTTGAATTGGTGCTTATGGGTTCGATTTGGGCATAAATAGTAGCAGGTCTAAACAAAACAAAACAAAATAAAATAAAAAGGAGTATTTTTTTTACCATTTATTTGCCGATTTTAAAAATTGTGACATCGATGCCAGTTATATTTTTGATAAATAAAAGAATTAGCCAAGAGATAATTACTCCTACTAACCCAATAAAGGCCATGGTAAGAGTATGGCTGGCAGCGGCAGCCTTTTTGCTGTCACCACTTGAGGTGAGATATTTAAAACCACCAGAGATGAACATAGCAAAAAAAACTAGGCCAGCAATTGGGATAAGAACTTGTAAAATATTTTTGTAAAGACATTCGAACCCTTGAATAGTAGCGACTCCGTCTGTTTGGCACCGACTAGTCCAAGTTGAACCTTGAGCATAAACTGGTTTAGGAAGAAAAATATTTTGGATAAACATAGAATAATTATACATTAAATTGGACTTTGAGAAAAAATAAACCCCCCTCAATAATGAAGGGGGTTTAAATAATTTCAACTAATTTATTGCTTAAAACTTGGAATGTTTAAATTCCCAAGGATATCAATACCAAAGACGATACCAATTAGTCTCATTATTGCCCAAGCGGCAAAAACGATAGCCAATCCAATGAGAGCGTTGGTAATTTGAGCCCTAGCGGCACCGACTTTCTTTTCGTCACCACCAGAAGTAACCCATTTGAGGCCTCCGATGACAAGTATAAAGAAAAAGACGAGGGCGACTAGTAAGAGGACTAAACCGATTGCTCCAGAGATAATACCCTGGGCGGTGAGGTTTGTGAGGGGTGTAAAGTTTGAGTTGTTGCCTGGTTGGATTTGGATCGACCCCTGAGCATAAACTGGAGCAATAAGAGCAGCCATTTGAATTTTGTTTTTGATGTTATTTAACATTTTATTTGAAAATTAATAATTAATTAATAATAACAAATTTAGAAAATTATTAAAGTTTGGGCCAAGTAAGTTGAAGTTGTTGTAGGCCATCGATACCAAAAACGATACCAACAAACTTTAAAATGGCAAAAACCGAAAAAACTAAAATTATACCGACAAAGGCGTAAAGAATGGATTTTTGGGCTTCTTCCCATTTTTTGGGATCACCATTGGACGAAATCATGTGGTAAGCCGACATAATAAAATGCCAAATAAAATAAATAACGGCAACTAAGAGAAAAATGGAGATGATGGCTTGGATGGCTCCGTTGACATAACCTTCTGGATTGGTTCCGATTGAGGGGTCGTTGAGTACAGGATTGGTAATTTGGGCAAAGACTGGTTTGACTAAATTAATCATATTTTTTATTTAACCTTTGGGAATTAGGTTTTGAATGTTAAGTGGATCTTTGATACCTAAGAGAGTGGCAATAAAAGCTCCAACTCCAAGGGCGACAACAACAATAGTTATACCCAAAATTCCGTCGGTCAACCGTTTGTGTCCAGCTTCAATTTTTTTGGGGTCACCCTGAGCTGACATCATAGAATAGCCGGCAAAAATAATTTGAATAATAAAAAAAATAACACCGACAATAGTTAAAATACCAATAAGTTGACTAATGAGTCCTTCGGCGGGCTCGGCAGGGTTGGTTAGGTTTGGCTGTAATCCTGGGCCTTCGAGTTTGTATTGAGCAATTAAGTTATTTTTTATCATAATTATTTTAGTTAATTGGCTCGATTGTGGGTTCGAGAATATTAATATTTAGGAAGGCACCGACAATACTAGCAATGACGAAAGCGCTGGCAACAATTATAAGGCCGATAAGACTTTGGATAATTTTTGCCCAAGCAGCTTCAGTTTTTTTTGGGTCTCCATTGGAAGAAATATAGCCATAACCAGCAAGAATTAGCTGAACTATGAAAAAAATTCCAGCAACAACTCCAGCTAGTTTAAAAATACCACTTAGAAGATCGAAGAGACCAGAACCTCTGACACTTGGTCTACCGGTAGGGTTATTTATAGTTCCAAAGATTTGTAACATAAGTTTATTATAAACTAATTAGTAAAATTTAAGATATTTAGTCCGGTGATTACTTCAATTATTTCAATAATGAAATAAGCCGAAACGACAACAATAAGACCTATAAGGGCGCTGGTAATAGACTGTTTAGATTGAGCCGCTTTTTTTGAATCACTAGAACCGGCGCTGGCGACCATATTAACACCGCCAAAAATTAGAAGTGCTAAAAAGATAATACCGGCTGCGGTTAGGGAGTTTTTGAGAATTGCATTGATAAGTGGCCCAAAACTGGTGTAAGTTTGGCCAATGCTTCCCCCGGCACCATTGTTGAGATTTGGACCGATTGGGACTTGGGCTAATAGGTTTTTCACAAGTAAATTATACTATAAATCGTGTTTGGATAAATGTTGGGTTAAAATTTGGATGAATTTATAAAAAATAGTGTTATAATACGCCACAAATTTTAAATTGGTAATGTCTAATTGCTAATTTTTAATTAAAACTATTTATAATAAATTATGAAAAAAAATGCCCCATTAATAGTAGTATTAAGTATTTGGTATTTAGTATTAGGTATAAGGCCGATTGAAGCCAAGACAGAATTGCTGATTCCAACGGTTGAAGCTACTCCAATAGCGACGGTAACAGCAACAGTGGTACCGGAACCAACAGAGATAATAAATAATATTACTGAACCTAGCGGAAAAGAAATTGAAGTTGAAGAAGTAAAATGGAATGGATTAAACACTTTTAAGGTGGCAATAAATTGGGCAGTGAACAAGGGGGTGTCGACGAATACTATGGTTTTGTTGTTGTTATTGCCGTTAATCGCTACTTTGGTTTCATTTTTACACTATGTCGTAGGTTTGTCCGGATATGGAATTTTTATGCCGACAATGATTGCGGTTGCTTTTTTGGCAACAGGAATCTTTGGAGGGCTGATATTGTTTAGTTTGATTTTGTTGATTTCTTTGGTGAGTAATATGATTTTGCGTAAATTTAAATTGCATTTTTGGCCAGCTAGATCAATTAGTCTAGTGTTTATCTCGATTGGGACTTTTGTGTTGATGGTTTTGTCTTCTTTTGTCAGCTGGATTGATATTAGTAAAATTTCGATTTTCCCAATATTGTTTATGGTTTTATTGACTGAGGAGTTTACTAGAACTCAATTGGCAAAAAGTAAAAAAGAAGCTAAAAAATTAACGATCGGGACAATGGTGTTGGCGATTACTGGTGCGGGGGTAATGAATTTTTCGGCGGTTCAAGAGGCCGTTTTAAGATACCCAGACGCGGTGATATTAATAGTGTTGGTTATCAATTTGCTGGTGGGTAATTATACTGGAATAAGATTGTCAGAAATTGGTAGATTTAAAAAAGCTATTCGGGAAAGAAAAAATTAGTTTATTAGTTAATTAGATAAGCAGATAAGTAGGTGAATATGTTTAATTTAAAGAAATATAAAAAGTTTCTGACAAAAAAACGAAAGGAACAAAATTTTTTTGAGGAAAAATACAAATAGGGGTAGGGCGATTGCTGATAGTAAATACAAAACAAAAAAAATATTGGCTAAAAAAGGGGTAAATGTGCCTACTTTGATAGCTAGGTTTAGGAATGAGGCTGATTTGATGAATTTTAGGTGGGAAGGGCTTGATGGTAATTTTGTAATTAAACCGGAATCTGGTTATGGTGGTGAGGGGATTATTATTATTCGTAAAAGAGGAAAATGGGCAGGAGAGTGGCAAAAAATGAACGGAGAAATAATCACTACTCAAGATTTGCAACTTCACTGTCGAGAAGTGTTGGTGGGAAAATATAGTTTGCATTCGACTCCAGACACAGTTTTGGTTGAAGAGAGAATAAAAATTCATCCACTATTTTTGGCTTTGACTAGGTCTGGGACCCCAGATATAAGAGTAATTGTATACAACAAGGTTCCGGTAATGGCCATGTTTCGTATTCCTACGGAAAAATCTGGAGGGAAGGCGAACCTGCATCAAGGGGCAATTGGTTTGGGAGTAGATTTGGCTACTGGAATTACTACTTTTGGAGTAGAAAAAGGGTCTCCAATCTATCGAATATTTGATTTTAATAAAAAGAAAAAAAGAAAAGTGAACGGGATAAAAATACCGTTTTGGAAAGAGGTGTTGGAGACAGCGGTTAAATGTCAGTTGGCTATACCTAGTTTGGGATTTTTGGGTGTAGATGTGGTCTTGGATAAAGAAAAAGGACCAGAAATTTTGGAAGTAAATGCTAGGCCGGGATTGTCAATTCAGCTTTGTAATATGGCCGGATTGAAGGGTAGAATGGAAAAAGTGGATGGAATTGAGGTTAGAAATGTGGATCATGCAATTACTTTGGCAAAATACTTGTTTGGAGAAAAGTTTTTTGAAAAAATTGAAGAAAAAGAGAAAAATAAGACGATTGATTCGCTAGAAACGATTAGAGTAAAAATCCCTAAAGGATTTAAGCTAAAAGATGACAATGTAAAAATAATTAAAAAAGGTAAGCATAGAATGGTAGAAGTGGAAGCGAAAATTGATACTGGAGCACTGAGGAGTTCGATAGACGAAAGTTTGGCAAAGGAATTGGGGTTGTTGACTAGCGATAAAGTTTTGTATTATCGACATTATCGATCGGCTTTGGGTAAAGCACATGAAAGACCGGTTATTGGGATAAATTTTTGGTTAAAAGGTAAAAAAATATCGACGACAGTAAATGTGGCTAATAGGGAAGGGTTGGCGGTTAGGTTTTTGATAGGAAGAAGAGATTTAGAAGGATTTTTAATAAAAGCAAAAGGAAATGAAAAAAAATAATATGATTATTAATTTTTTAAACTTGATAATAATTTTTTGTTATTAATTATAAATTTAAATTCTTTGATACACATTTTTGTTGAGTCGGCCAATGTGCGTTGCACGTTGGATACTCAAAAAAATGGCATCTGCATAATTTAAACAATATAGAATTTTTTATTTATATAATTATTAAAATTTATGAAAAACAAAATCGCGATTTTTTATGGAGGGAAGTTAAGTGAGAAGGTTAGTGAATTTGTTGAGGCGGGAGAAAAATTGGGAATTGGGGTGGATGCAATTAGTTATAACGAAATTTATTTGGACTCTCAGGAAAAAAGTAACGGGAAGATGGTGATTAGGTTTGTCTCGGGTAAAAAACTTGATGATTATGGGGTAGTGTATTTTAAGTTTGTGAAACATTATCGTGAAGAAGCATCGTTGATTATGGATTGTATTGATAGTGATGTAAAAGTAGTAGACTCGGTTTTGAGACGAGGGAGGCCAAGTGATTTTTGTAAAATCCACCAAATGAAAGCAATGATTGATGCTGGTTTGAATGTACCAAGATTAGTGATGGGGAGATTAAAATATTTAAGATATGAAGCTGTCAAAAAGTTTCAATATCCATTAATTTTAAAAGGAAGCCAAGGAGATAGGCGGTCTCAGGTATTTAAATTTTTTAGTGATGCGAGCTGGGAGAAAGGATGGGATGTGTTTCGTGAAAGAGAGGTGAACGAGGGACAAAGGTATATGCTTCAGGAATATATTGTAAATACCGAGGATTATCGGGTGATGGTGTTGGGGGACAGGGTTTTGGGGGTAATGAAAAGAGCCACTGGGGAGAACCCTCTTTTGAAAAATGTATTTACTAAAACTGAATTACCAGATTATGTGTTGGATAAAGCGGTGGCAGCAGCAAAGGCATGTGAAATAGAAGTAGCAGGGGTAGATGTAGTGTTTAAAGAAGGTGAAAAAGAACCCTATTTTTGGGAAGTAAACCGAGCCCCGAACTACGACAGATTTGAGCAGGTGACAGGGATTAATGTGGCAGTTGAAATAGTTAAGTATTTGGCAAGTTTTTTGGCAAAAAATTGAGACTGGAAAACTTGGGACAAAGACAGTAAACTGGAGGAATGAAAATACTATATATAATGTTGATTTCGATGGTGCCATTAATTGAACAGAGAGGGGCAATACCAGTGGGAATTTTGGGTTATCAGATGAATCCGTGGCTAGTGGCGATTGTTAGTTTGATTGGTAGTTTTATACCAGCACCTTTTATTTATTTCTTTTTTAATAAGATATTTGCCTGGATGAAAACAATTAAATTGTTTGACAAATTTACAAATTTTGTGGAAAAGAAAGTGCAAAAAGGATCAAAAAAGCTTGAAAAATACAAAGAAATTGGGTTAATTACATTTGTAGGGATACCATTGCCAACAACTGGTCTGTGGACGGGGACAGCCGTGGCGGCATTTATGGGCTTAGATTTTAAAAAATCGATGGCGTGTGTCTTCTTGGGAGGTGTCTTATCAGCCGTGTTGATAGCAGTTTTTTCAGTGGCGGCACCAGCATTAGTGGGAAGATAAGTAAGAAGGTTTTTTAGTTCTTACCGGAACATTCAATATTTTCAACAGCGATTCTACGATCAATCTTAATTGGGTGTTCTTTGCCCTGCTCATCGGTAATATAGTATGTCCAGATGTATTCTTTGGAGTCAGTGATGAAGTCGATCAAAAAAGCTATCCCTTCTTTTATTACATAATAATTATCTTCATTTTTAGCTTGACCCTTCAACTTATCATTTATTTCAGAAAGACTTTCTAGTAAGTACCATACATTTGGATTTTTTTCGTATATTTTATCTTTGATTTCTTGGTATTCTGGCGATTCAATTAAGTCTTTGGCTTTTTGTAAGGACTCGACTCTGAATTTACCGAATGAATCTTTATATTGTTTTTCTGTCATTTTTTTAGAATCAGCAAGAGATATTTCACCGGTTATGTTGATTAATTTTGATAAAGTATCTTCTTCAACAATACTGACACCAGAATTATTTAAAATAGTTTTAACATGAGGATCTGAGGTAACGGCACAAGTTATTATCATTACATCGAAACAACTTAATGTTCCAAATTTTGGTTTGTTAATTGAGTCAATTTCTTCGTCTTCACTGATTTGGGGTTTGTCAGTAACAACACTGTCAGTATTTTTAGGTGTTATGTCTGGTTGGGTTGTCTCAGAAACCTGGGATTCCTGAACGTTATTTTTTAAATAGTAGGTAGCCCTTTGCCCGTTACGTTTGTAAGGGGGGTCTATCACGACTATGTTTAAATCCGAACCTTTTTCTTGGAGTTTTCTTTTTGTCGCTGATACTAAAACACTAAGCTTGTTTCTACCACTTTTGTCGTCAGCACCAGGCCAAAGTACCTCAATAAGATTATCGGGTGTGATTGGGTTGTCAGGCGAGCTGTCTTTTAACAAATCTATTAGTTGGGATGATTTACTGGTGAGTTTGTGATTTTCTGTTGGCGCCGGTTCTTGTGGTGTTTCACTTTTTTCTTCTTCTTGTCGGATTCGGGCAATCCCTCGGGCTAAAACCGGATCGGTTTCTGGTAATAAGGTGAATTCTTGAAATTCATTTTGATGTTTTTCAAGAATTTGGGGAAACAAGTTACCCTGAGCAACCATCTGGCTCATTAAATCAAGTTGGGTTTGTCTAAGTTTAACCTTGTCTAAATATTGTTTAGCTTGTTGGTAAGCGGATAATTCTTGGTTTAAATCATTAAGTTTTTCTTGGTCTTGTGCCAACCGACCTTTTGCGTCAGCTCGACGAAGCCCTAATTCTAGGGAGTTTTCAAATGAAGAACCGTCTTTAATTTTACATTGTCCAATAAGACCAATGTGATATTCCCTTTTTTCAACAGATTGAAGGGTTTTATCTCTTTGTTGGATTAATTGGTCAGTTGAGAGTGAATTGATTGGTAATGTTTCTTTGTTCATGTTAGTTAATAGTGTTTATATTAATAACCTAATATATCATATTATAAGTTATTATGCAAGAGGGGAGGATGGAATAACCAGAACAGCCACTATGATTAACTCGTGATTGAATTGTGAAAATGAAGACAATCTTTAAAAATTAGAAAATTAATTCTATCTCTTTATAAGATATTTATTTTTCTAAAAAATATTACTGGTGGGCAATGGGGGACTCGAACCTCCGACCCCCGTCTTATCAGGACGGTGCTCTAACCAACTGAGCTAATTGCCCGTAGAAAAGTAAACCTATTTTATCAACAACTTGGTCAAAATTAAATAGTAGAGATAAATTTATAAAGTGAGATGTTAAAATTAGGAGTGAAAAAAAACAGTATTTTTAAATTTGTTGGTTTTGTGGGAGCATTATTTTTAGTTGTTTTTGGAAATTTAGGTAATTTTTTGAGAACAATCGGATTGATCGGTAGGGCGGGGAATAATAAAAACAAATAATGAAAAAAATATTTTTAGTTTTGTTATTGTTGGGGGTGGGTTGGTTGTTGGTTTGGATATGGAATAAAAATCAATTAGTCTTAAATCCCTTGTCGAATAAAAAACCCCTTTGGCAATCGCAGGATGAAATGAAAGTTTTTGGTTTTTTACCAACCTGGATGGTGGGGAAAACAAGGCAATATTCAAATGAAATTAGCCATTTAGTATTTTTGGGGATTGAGGCTGACGAGAAAGGAAACTTAATCTGGGATATTCAATCTAAAAAGATTAGGGACGAAGGGTATTTGAATCAAAAAAAAATAATTAAAGAAAATGGAGGAAAAAATATTTTGGGGATTAAGTTGTTTGAGGATGAAAAACTAAAAAAAATGTTGGCCGATAAAGGAGCTATGGTTAATTTGATAAAACAGATTAAGGAGGTCTTGGTAGAAGATAATTTTGATGGATTAAATATTGATTTTGAATTTCAGGGCGATCCGGTGGCAATTTTGGGTCAAGATTTTGGTGTTTTGGTTGATGGACTGAAATTGGCTGGAATTAATGAAATAAGTGTAGACGTATTTGCTAATACTATTATTAAAGGCGAAGAACAAAAGCTGAAAACATTATTGGAAAAAATTGACCATATCGTAGTCATGGCTTATGATTTTCACAGACCAGGGGTGGATTTTGCTGGGGCGGTAGCTCCAATTGGATCTCCGGTTGGTAAGAGAAATATTCGTGAGGTGTTGGAGAAAATTATTGCCGTAAATTTGGATAAAGAAAAAATTATTATGGCGTATCCTTTGTATGGTTATGAATGGCAGACTTATACAAAAGAATTCGGATCGCAAATTAGGAGAGGTTGGTATCAAATGTCGAGTTGGAATAGAACAAAAGAATTGATTAAAGAGAAAAATTTAGAGGCCAAATGGGATGAGGAGTCGATGTCACCGTGGCTGGTGTTTGAAGAAAAAGGAAAAATTCATCAAATATATTTTGAAAACGAAAAAAGTTTAAGTGCAAAAATTGATTTAGTGAAACAAAACCAATTAGGTGGGTGGGGTTTTTGGGCCCTAGGATACGAGGGAAACGACGATTTTGTTTGGGGATTTTGAAAGTAAGTGTTTATGGCCGCTTTATTTCAAAAAGTTTTGAAAAGACTTGGTCGATACATTTTTGAAATGATTCATCTTTGGTAAAACCACATTGGCCGTTTGGTTGTTTTTCGCATTTTGCTTGTTGATAACAACTGTACTCTGGTTTCCATTCACAATTAGTAATGATGTCTTTAGTGTCAGACGGGACACAAAGTTGGCCACTGCAACCAGCCTTTTTGCATCCAATTGAAAGTGGAATTTTTTCGGGCTTTGGTTTTATATTTAAAAAATAGATTGTGATTAGAAATATAGAGACGACAATCGAGGCAATAATTAGTTTGTAGTTAGTTTTTTTCATTTTAAATAATGATACTATTAATTATAGTATTAATTTAAATTAAAAGTTAATTTTTTGATGTCAAAGAAGATAATTTTTTGGGTGGGTTTGTTGGGTTTATTGTGGTGGTCAAATTTGGAAGTAAAGGCAGTACGTAAATTTCCCGAATTTAACATTGAAGAAGAGATGCTGAGGGGTAAAGTTTCGAAAAAATATGCACAAGGGGAAGTGTTGATAAAATTTAAAAAAGATAAAGTTAATCTAGAAAATGTGGGTTTGATTTCTTTTTTTAGACAATTGAACACCAGCTGGTCAAATAATTTGGATAAAGATGATGTGTTAAAACCGGGAAATATTGTGGTTTACAAAATTAAAGATGGACGTTCGGTGGAAGAAGCTATAGAGCAAATTAAGATGGACCCTAACGTTGAAACGGCAGAACCGAATTATTATTTTTATATGAATAATTTGGGAACTGACGATACACTAAAAAATAGTTTGTGGGGGTTGGATAATGTTGGCCAAACAATCGTAAAAGATAGTGGGGTGACAACAACTGGGATTGTGGGAGCCGATATTGATGTGGTTCTCGCTTGGGGAGAATCAATTGGAACAAGTGAGGTAGTGGTAGCAGTAATAGATGGTGGGGTAAATTATAATCATCCTGATTTGGTAAATAGTATGTGGGATGGAAGTGTCTGTGTGGATGACCAAGGGGTGACAATTAGCGGTGGCTGTATTCATGGTTATAATTTCTATTCTAATTCTAATGATCCAGCCCCAGATTTGAGTATAAGTACTAGTTCACACGGGACACATGTGGCCGGGATAATCGCTGCGGGGGTGAATAATGGAGTAGGTGTGGCTGGAGTAAGTCCAAAAATTAAAATTATGTCACTGAATTGTGATGATAATTTGGGAACAATAAGTTTGGCTTGTGTAATTAAATCAATAGATTTTGCAAGGAGAAACGGGGCAAAAGTGATTAACGCAAGTTTTGGTTCATCATCTTATTCTTCTTTGCAATATGAGGCGATAAGCCGATTCAGAACCGATGGAGGCATTTTTGTGGCTGCTGCTGGGAATGGTGGAGGCGACTCGTTGGGTGATAATAATGAAACCGGACATATGTATCCTAGTGATTATGATTTGGATAATATAATTTCGGTGGCAGCAACAGATAATAATGATGAACTAGCGGATTTTTCAAATTATGGAACAACTTCGGTTGATGTGGCAGCTCCGGGTGTGGATATTTTAAGTACAGTGATTTATCGACAGGATTATTATGAAAATTTTGAAAATATTTCAAAAGATGTTGGTTCAAGTTGGTATATACAAGTTACTAATACAGGAGAAAAAATTATGTGGACAGATGGTAGTATGCCTTATTTGGACAATAAGGATTATCGTCTGACTTCTGAAACGATAAACTTATCAAGCTTGGATTCTTTCCCTACTGATTTTTCTTTTGTGGGGGTTTGTGATGATTTGGGGACAACATCGGTTGGAGGGGTGGCAGACGGGGATTATGTGGCTTTAGAATTCAGTGGAGACGGAGTTAATTTTACAGAAATTTCTAAATGGAACGAATCTACTATAGAGGCGATGGAAAGCGGTGTCTGTAGTACGGGTATTTGTGCAAATACTTTTAATTTTACTATTAATAACACATACTTAACTAATAATTTTAAGTATAGATTGCGTTGGGTGACCGATGGTAGTTTAAATAATTCTTATGGTTGTTATGTAAGGAACATCAAAATAATTGATTATAATGAAGCGACGGCTGGTTATGATTATGAAGATGGGACTTCGATGGCGACTCCATATGTGGCTGGTTTGGCTGGATATTTGTGGAGTGTGAACCCTTCGGCAACATATAGCGAAGTAGCCAATAGTATTTTGAATTTTGGGGATGCCTTGGACTCTTTGTCTGGCAAGATAAAGACGGGTAAAAGAATAAATGCCTATAATTCGGTATTAAATATTGGGGTTGGAGAAACAACACCAACTCCAACCCCAACTGATACCCAACCAACCCCAACTGATACCCAACCAACCCCAACTGATACCCAACCAACCCCAACT
>JAEHHB010000011.1:0-9315 GCA_019248165.1 Candidatus Shapirobacteria bacterium S2_F12 | reverse complement strand
AACCGATACCCAACCAACCCCAACCGATACCCAACCAACCCCAACCGATACCCAACCAACTCCAACCGGTACCCAACCAACCCCAACCGATACCCAACCAACTCCAACCGGTACCCAACCAACCCCAACCGATACCCAACCAACCCCGACTGACTCTCAACCAACTCCAACTGAGGGTGAACCAACTCCAACACCGACAGTTGAACCTGTAACTATAGGTTCAACTGATATTCCTTGGTTGATAGATAGTGCTGTTTTTTCAATTCCTGCCGAAGAACCCTCGGAAAGTGTTTCAATGGTTTTAGTCAATAATGAATTGTTTATCAACGTTGGCGAAGGATCGACTTTGGCAACTATAAACTTGGCAATAAATACCGAAATCACTGAATTGGGTGGTGGAGCGTTTGATTCAGGTCAAATAGCAGCAACAATTATGGATAAAAATAATGTATCTAGCTTAACCTCGGGATTTTCTGCTGTTAATTTGCTTCAATGGGGAGTGCCTGGGGAGACTTTGGTGTTTAGTATACCAGTACACATTAGTATGTATGTTGGTGGTGGATATGACGGTCAAACTCTTAGTGTTTTAAGATCAACATCAGTGTCTTCGGGGTGGACAAGTGATGGTTTGGTCAATACGACATGTTTGGTGGTAGATGGATATTGTGGGTTTTTGACGAATAGAGCTTCGTATTTTACGGTTGTAAATTATCAAGCTCCAGTAAATACAAATAATAATAACCAATCCGTTTCGGGAGCAAATAATGTTTTCGTATGTACCGACATGGATCCAATAGTAAAGCCAGATCTTTTTGAATTGAGGGCGACTAAGGGTAAGGCTAAATTGTTTTTTACTCCAAGCGATAAGGCTACTTTGTATGCGGTTTTGTATGGTTTTAAAAAAGGGGACGAAAGGTTTGGTGCTATAGTTGGGACGACAAATAGTAACCAGGGAGTTCAAAAGGCCGATATTTTGGCACTAAACCCAAAATCAACCTATTATTTTAAAGTTGCGGCAATAAATGGGTGCACTATTGGGCCGTGGTCTGACTGGGCTCCAATTAGAGCAAATAAAACTAGGACAGTTTTTAGGTATCGAGTAATGATTAAAAAAGGGATTAGAACTTTAATTGATTTATTTTCAAAATAATATATTTAATTTCTGCTAAAGTTATTCTATGGAACTGAGTAAGCGTAATTTAATTATTGTCGGCGGAATTATCCTAGCTTTGATCTTTGGAATTATTCTCTTGGGAAGAACACCAGCTCCTAAACCAGTAACGACTAACCCATCATCAGGTCCAGACTTTAATGTTGTCCAGCCTTCAGAAGAAGTGGTTGTCTTTAATACTCCAACTCCAACATTAGAGCCAATCCCTACTTTGTTACCAACTGAAACTCCAGCTCCAACTGAATATCCAACTCCAACACTAGAACCAACCCTAACAACCATACCAATTCAAACTCCAACTCAAACTCCTACTGTTTATTCTCCCACCAGAAAACCAACCAAGACACCAACAAAGACTCCAACTCCTGATACTTCAATCAAGGCCACTGGTGTTAGTCTAAGTCTTACTCAATTAACTCTTGAGATAAACAAAACCTTCCAAGTATTATCCAAAGTCGAACCAGACAATACTACTGACAAATCAGTCTACTGGTCTTCTCGTGATGCCCATATTGCTATTGTTGATACCAATGGTAATATCACTGGCAAATCTCTAGGTAATACTATTATCACTGCTAGAACTAGCAATTGGAAAACAACCGCTGTCAGTGTTACTGTTGTCAACAAACCTCAACCGACTTCAACCATTCGAGTCACTCCCACTACAGTTTTAAATCAAATCTATCCTGAGAGTATTAGTCTAGACAATACTTCATTAAGCCTTAAATCAAGTGATACCAAACAACTTAAGGTTACAATCAAACCCCAAAACACAAACCAGAGATCAATCAAATGGTCATCGTCTAATGGTCAAGTCGCCACTGTAAATGTCTCTGGAAAAGTAACTGCCAAAAATCAAGGTACTGCTAATATTACTGTCAAAACTATCAATGGTAAAAAAGCTGTCTCAAAGATAACTGTAGTTGGTAATCAAGTCGTCACTCCAACCTTAATCTCTAACCCACCAACCAAAACCCCAACAACTACTACTGTACCCAACCCACCAACCAATACTCCAACAACCACTATCGTACCGAATACGCCCACCAAAACTCCAACCAAAACACCTACCAATACTCCAACCCCAACACAGATAATCATAAACCCTTCAAGTCTGTCCTTAACTCCATCAGATATTAATCTTTACCTAGGAGATTCATTACAGATAACTGCGAAAGTCAAACCAGATAATGCTCCTAATAAAACAGTTAACTGGTCATCAAGCAACGCTAATATTGCTTCTGTTTCTGTCTCTGGTAAGGTAACTACAAAAACAACTGGAACAGCTAACATAATTGCTAAAACCATTAACAATATTACTGCTACCACCAAGATTACTGTCTTATCTAACCCAGTTACTCCAACATCAACCAAAACACCAACTCCTACCAGAAAACCAACACCAACTCCGACTAAAAAACCAACATATAAACTTGTTTGGAGTGATGAGTTTAGTGGAACCTCCTTGGACACATCAAAATGGACAGCGGTGGCAAGTTGTGGTGACCATTGGAATAATGAACAACAATGTTATACAGCAGATGCTGTTAGTGTTTCGGGCGGTAATTTGGTTATTAAATCAGACCGCAAAAAGGTTGGTTCGTTCAATTTTACTTCTGGTTTAGTTAAGAGCGATGGCTCTACGTTTATTAACGGTAATATTAAATCTGGAGTCAGTAAATATACTGTTAAATATGGGAGAATTGAAATACGGGCTCAACTTCCAACAGGGGGACAAGGGATCTGGCCAGCACTTTGGATGATTCCACC
Source organism: Candidatus Shapirobacteria bacterium S2_F12 (assembly GCA_019248165.1). Taxonomy (GTDB): domain Bacteria; phylum Patescibacteriota; class Microgenomatia; order UBA12405; family UBA12405; genus WARW01. The sequence goes on along the minus strand of JAEHHB010000011.1, from coordinate 6,374 downwards.
TCCGTACTCTAACCCACCAGAGTTGGAGATTGTTGAGGCTTTCAGTGATACAAGTACAATTTATACAAATTATTGGTATAACGAGTCTGGAACAATGAAACAAGCACCAGTTAGTTATAAAATTTCTTCTCCAAGTACATCTTTTCATATTTTTGCCGTAGAGTGGGAGCCAGGAGTATTACGATGGTATGCTGATGGAGTTTTAAAGAGAACATTCGCCAGTTCGGTTGTTACTGACACCCCTATGTTTATTATTATGAATACAGCTTTGGGTGGAAAAGGAACTGGACCTGTTGCAAGTACAACCTCTTTTCCTCAGTATTTTTTGATTGATTACGTTAGGGTTTATCAAAAAAGATAAAAGATTGAGTGATTATTGTGTTCTATTATCTTGATAAGAGTATTTGTCTTACAAACCGATGATTTTGGTTGTTGACGAGTTAGCAGGTTTTGGGTACAATATACCCACTTGATAATGCTTAAGGTAAAATTTACTCAATTTAAAACAAATTTAGGGAGGAGTGCCGGGCTGTAAGACTGAAATAAATTGAGAAAATTAATGCCGAAAGCAACAAGCTTTCGGTTTTTTTATGCACTTTTTTATAGGAACAAACCTGGGCCTGTGGCTTAGTTGGTTATAGCGCTTCATTTGCAATGAAGAGGTCGGGAGTTCGACCCTCCCCAGGTCCACAACGTAATAAATTGCCAAGCAATTTAAACGTTGCTGGGAACGCTTGAATTTTAAAAATTCATTATGTTCCACTCTTAAACTTAAGTAGTTAGGAATGAGAAAATAAATTTTTTATTTTCTCTGACTAAGTATTTGAACATTAACAATTTATTGAATCGAAGTAATTTATTTTCAATTTCGTTTTAATCTTGGCAACTAAATTGAGTTGCCAGTATATTGAGTAAAATTTTAATAAAGCAAATGGTGGATGCCTTGGTTGCTAAAGCCGAAGAAGGACGTGGAAGACTGCGAAAAATGTTGGGGAGTTGTCAACAAACTATGATCCAACGATGTCCGAATGGGGAAACCCCGGTCGTAGAAATACGGCTGAACCGTGTTACACATAGAACTTTTAATTTTTAATTTTGGATGAAAATTTTAAATTTCAAATTGAGTTTTGTGTGTAACACGGTGGGTAAGTCGGGGAACTGAAACATCTAAGTACCCGGAAGAAAAGAAATCGTAAGAGATTCCGTTAGTAGCGGTGAGCGAAACCGGAATAGCCTAAACCCCAATTTATTGGGGGGTTGCAGGGTCTGACATAAGAACAAGAAAAATTAGAAAAACACCCTGGAATGGGTGACCAAAGAAGGTGAAAGTCCTGTATTTTAAAATCAAGTATTGTTTGGTTAGATACCTAAGTACCATAAGACACGCGAAATATTGTGGGAATCTGGGGAGACCAATCTCCAAGGCTAAATACTTTAGCGGACCGATAGTGAACTAGTACCGTGAGGGAAAGGTGAAAAACACCCTAAGTAAGGGAATGAAATAGATCTGAAACCATTTGCTAACAAACAGACAAAGCCCCAATGGGGTGATGTCGTGCCTATTGAAGAATGAGCCTGCGAGTGTTTCTAGTCATCAAGTTTAACCCCGCCAAGCGGGGGGAGGCGTAGCGAAAGCGAGTGCGAATAGCGCGATTAGATGGCTGGATATAACCCGAAACCGGTTGAGCTAACCTTGAGCAGGGTGAACTCTGATGAAAGTCAGAGGGAGGCCCGTACTGATCATTGCTGCAAAAATGTCGGATGACTTGAGGTTAGGGGTAATATGCCAATCGAAACCGGAGATAGCTGGTTCTCTCCGAAATATATATAGGTATAGCGTCAAGTGTTGATTTGTGGGGGTAAAGCTACTGGATGAATGTTTGTAGCGCAAGCTACGGCATTTAACCAAACTCTGAATACCATAAATTTAACTTGGCAGTCAGTCGGTCCGGGCTAAGCTGGATCGGCAAAAGGGGAAGACCCCAGACTCTCATCTAAGGTCTCTAAATCTATGTTAAGTGGGAAAGGTAGTGATTTTTCTAAGACAGACAGGAGGTTGGCTCAGAAGCAGCCATCCTTTAAAGAAAGCGTAATAGCTCACTGTTCGACCTCGCAAGAGGTCGAAAGATCGCGCCAAAAATGTAACGAGGCTAAAACATAGTGCCGAAGATGGAGATTTTATCCCGACTTGTCGGGGTAAAGTGGTAGGAGAGCGTTCTGATTGCGGTGAAGGTCATGGGATAACCCTGGCTGGAGCGGTCAGAAGTGAGAATGCAGGCATGAGTAACGAAATTCAGGTGAGAACCCTGAACGTCGAAATATCCAAGGATTCCTCAGCTACGTTGTTCAACTGAGGGTTAGGCGATCCTAACATGAGGCTAGTGTAGTGCTAGCGTAGTGGATGGGTAACCGGTTAATATTCCGGTCCTTTCCAATATTCGTTTTAAGTTGGGGCAAGACGATGTATGGACGGTTTTGAGCCGAAGTGAATCGGCTTTTAAGTGTGTAACTAGAAGGGGTTGGCAAATCCGCCTTTTCGTTTTAAAGTGAAACACGAATAGAAGTTTGTCTTTGACAGACAACAAAACCTGACCCATGTATCCAAGAAAACTGTCGCAAATAGAATATTGGGAATTCGTACTAAAACCGACACTGGTGGATAAGTCGAGTAGACTAAGACGATTGGAAGAAAGATGATTAAGGAAATCAGCAAATTAACTGGGCGTAAGCTTTGCAAGATGCCCTGCCCCGATTTATCGGGGTTACAACAAAAGAATTCACGGCGACTGTTTATCACAAACACAGGTCCATGCTAACCCGTAAGGGGATGTATATGGGCTGAAACCTGACCGGTGCTAGAAGGTTAACTGAGAGAGTGATGTTCCGATTTATCGGGACTGAGCTTTTGATTGAAGCCCTAGTGAACGTCAGCAGTAACTCTAACTGTTCTAAGGTAGCGAAGTCCTTTGTCGGGTAAGTTCCGACACGTATGAAAGGTTTAACGACTGTGAAACTGTCTTAATCATCTATCCAGTGAAATTGAAAGAGCGGTGAAGATGCCGTTTAATTACTACAGGACAAAAAGACCCCATGAAGCTTTACTGGATCTTTACATTGACAAGAATCTAATGATTGTTTAGCGTAGGAGGAAGTGCTTGCACGACAATGAAACACCTCCCTTTATTATTTTTGAGTCTAACCTACTCCGATGAATCTCGGAGAGGGACCGTGTATGGTTGCTAGTTTGCCTGGGGCAGGCACCTGCAAAAGAGTAACGCGGGTATACAAAGGTCAACTTGGTCCGGCAAGAAATCGGACTATAAGTGTAAAAGCATAAGTTGGCTTGACTGTGAGACTTACAAGTCGAATCCTCCGCAAGGGGGAGTTCCAAACAATTTGATTTTGGAATCAGGGTCGAAAGACGGTTTTAGTGATCCTCGTGACCTATTTGGTATAGGCACGGGCTTACTGGATAAAAGCTACTCTGGGGATAACAGGCTAGTCGCATCCGATAGTTCATATTGACGATGCGGTTCGGCACCTCGATGTCGACTTGGCGCATCCTGGCCCTGAAGAAGGGGCCAAGGGTTGGTCTGTTCGCCCATTAAAGCGCTGCGTTAGTTGGGTTCAGAGCGTCGCGAGACAGCTCGGTCTCTATCCGTAGTAATCGTTCGATTCTTGAAGGGATTCATCCACAGTACGAGAGGACCTGGATGAGGGAACCGCTGGTGTGCCAGTTGTGCTGTCAAGTGCAATGCTGGGTAGCTACGTTCTTATAAGATAACTGTTGAAAGCATCTCAAACAGGAAACTGACCCTAAGATAAGGAATCGTTGTCCCGAGCAATCGGGATGAAAAATCGCCGGGAGACTACCGGTTAATACTTCACAAGTGGAAGCCCTGTAAGGGGTTAAGCTAAGTGAAGAAAAGATTGAAGAAATTTCTCAATATAATTTGGCTTTCAGTCTCGATCAAATTCGGGCTTGGAAGCTGAATGGGCAACTCAATTTAGAGGCCAAGATCTTTAGCTTTTAGTAAATAGCTATTAGCTAATAGCATGAAATAAAAAATAAATTACAATGATTATTCCCGATAAATCGGGATGGTGTCTTTAGACAAAATTTCGGCGTCTTTGACTTGAAATTTTAACTAAAGAAACTTATTGGTTTTTAAATTCTGGTCACTGGAGCGAGGTGGAACCACCTTTTCCCATTTCGAACAGAGAAGTGAAACGCCTCAGCGCTGACAATAGTCTTTCCGCAAGGAATCTTGAAAATAGGTCGTGGCCAGAATTTAGAAACCAAATTAGAATAGAATATTTAAACTCTCGTCATGAATTTTTTAGCTGGAAAATGAATGTGGTCGCCCACGTTCAAAATCGCTAAAAAATTACGACTTCGACTTTAAAATTATTATATCGATTCAATAAGTTAAGAAAATTATAGATTTTAATTTTTAGATATTAGAAATTAGGATTTAGAAATTTTGTTTTATTTGTTTATTTGGGGACGTAAGAACGTACAATTTTGCTTCGCAAAATGTTACGTCCAACGTTCTTTTTATTATTTGTTTAAATATGTTTATTAAAAATAAACATTAATAATAATCCCGGATAAATCGGGATTTTTTTTGTTCCGTAGTTGCGGAATAAATTTAAAATTATGAAAAAAGAAAAGAAAGTGTCGGCTAAGGGCCGATTAAAATCTGATTCTCAGATTTTAACAATGGAAGATTTGCTAAAAACTGAAGGAATGGAGAAATTGGGATTTAAAAAAGGTCAAGAGGTAAAAGGGAAGATAACTTCTATCAAAAATAAGGCCATTTATATTGATATTGGTGGAAAGACTGATGCAATTGTAATGGGAAAAGAATTTGAATTTGTCAAAGACTATATAAATGATTTGAAAATCAGTGATGAGATAGAAGTGCAAGTTAAATCACCTGAGAATGATAAAGGGCAAATATTAGTGTCTATTAGAGGTGCTGCTTCTGGTTATGGTTGGAATTATTTTAAAGAAAAAGAAAAGTCCGGCGGAGAAGTAATGGTGTTTGCCAAGGAATTGAACCGCGGAGGGGCAGTAGTTATTGCTCCTTTTGGTTTCTTTGGGTTTATTCCTGGAAGTCAGATTGGAACAAAATTTGATGGAGACCCGGATAAAATGATTGGTAAAAAAATCAAAACTAAGGTTTTGGAAGTTGATCAGGCAAAAAACAGATTGGTATTTAGTGAAAGATTAGTGTCTGAACCAGATAAGGTTGGTGAAGAGGTTGGGGCAATTGAAAACCTAAAAATTGGTGATGTTTTTGATGCCGACATTGTTAGAGTTGAACCTTTCGGTGTATTTGTGAGGGTAAATTGTGATAATAAAGGAACACCTCTAAATTTGGAAGGTTTGGTTCATATTTCAGAAATATCTTGGGAAAAAGTGAGCGAGTTGTCGTCTATATATAAAACTAAAGATAAAATTAAAATTAAATTGATTAGTAAAGATGAGGGCCGACTTCAATTTTCAATCAAAAGATTGTCTGATGATCCATGGGAGAAGATTGAAAACAAATATCCTAAGGACAAAGAAACTGAGGGAGAAGTCGTTCGACTGGCGAATTTTGGAGCTTTGGTAAAACTAGAAACTGGAGTTGAAGGATTGATTCATATTTCCAAATTAACTGGCGGAGTATCGCTTAAAGAAGGGGACAAAGTCCAGGTTTATATCGAAAGTATTGATGTCCAAAAGAGGAAAATTTCTCTAGGAATAGTGGAGACCAGTAAAAAGAATGTGATTTATAAATAAATCCTCTCTCCGGATAAACCGGTATCTCCCCTTAATAAAGGAGAAGTCTTAAAAAAAATAAATCCCCGAGAAATCGGGGATTTTTGGTGGTGACGTGGTCAGTGGCGCTAGAATTGAAGTTTTTGAGAAAGACGGTGTTATAATCGGTTGGATTAAAAATTTTTCGATAAAAATAAAAAAAATGAAAGAAAAAAGAGAAACAATTGATCTAAATTTTAAAAAAACCGGGGTGAATTTAGAAAATTTTGATATTACTACAGATAGGGGAAAGGCGGTAACCGACGCTATATCGATTGCTAAGAGAAGACAAGATATTTTTTGGTGTTCATTAGGGTCAGTTGATTTTACTGAAACCCTTCGAATGTCTTATGTGAATCCGTGGTCTGCTTTACAAGAGGAAATTAAAGTGAGAACAGAGGGAAAAAGCGAAGAATATTTAAAAACTTTTAAGCCTTTAAACGAATGGTTGTCTAAAGGTGCTTTGGATGATGGTGTGGCTACTGGTGGGCAAAGATTGAGATATGTTTGTGAGTTAGTAGAGGCGGGGAAACAACAAGTAACAGTTAAAAATGAATTACCAACT
>JAEHHB010000108.1 GCA_019248165.1 Candidatus Shapirobacteria bacterium S2_F12 | reverse complement strand
TTTTTCATATCTTTTAGATACAAGTTAAGTTCATCTGCAACTTCATTAAATGATAATATGTTTAATTTAATATTATGCATGAAATACATATAAAATATTAAATTAAACATATTATCATTTAATATTTTATATGTATTTCATGCATAATATTAAATGATAATATGTTTAATTTAATATTTTATATGTATTTCATGCATAATATTAAATTAAACATATTATCATTTAATATTATGCATGAAATACATAATATTAAATGATAATATGTTTAATTTAATATTATGTATTTCATGCATAATATTAAATTAAACATATTATATTTAATATTATGCATGAAATACATATAAAATATTAATGTTTTTAATGAACCAACATGATCATCATCCATATGTGATATGTAAACATTTCTTAGCATTTTTATATCTATTTCATCGTGATAATCATTTAACTTTCTCAATTCTGCATAAACAGAATATCCACAATCAAACAGAATATATTCTGAACCTTCTTCAATTAAAAATGAGCTATTTACTGATTCAAAATCAAAAGCTCCACCATTACCAATTTGTTTTACTCTCATACTATTCCTATTTATTTTAAGATGCGCATATTGTACTTTGTGATTTATTAATTTTAGCTTTTGCTTCATTTTCTAAAGCGCCAGGTTGAAAGTAAACCATGACGCTATGATTTTATTTATTTAGTGAACTTTAGATTTGCACATTCTGCTAAT
>JAEHHB010000107.1 GCA_019248165.1 Candidatus Shapirobacteria bacterium S2_F12 | reverse complement strand
CCAATAAATTCAATGTTGGACTCCACCGACGCATAAGCTTTGGCGGACAAAGCTGATATTTTTTTAAGCTGATCCAATACTCCAGAAAAATCTCGTCCAAAAATTTTTAATTTTAGACCTAACTGGTTACATGCCTCGATAGCGATGTCAAAGCGTTTGGCTTGGGCCAATCTACCACCAGCAAGATAGTATTTAGTATCTGGTATTAAGTATTTGGTATTTTTAGAATTAGGAAGATCAACGGGGGGGTTGATAACTATTGAATCACGACGGTAAGACTTTTTGATACGAGCGGCAGTGGTGTGTGAATTGGCAATATACTGATCAACATTTTGAGAGTAACGAAAATCTTTTAGACGTAAAAAATGATTAATAATATCGATAATAAATTTTATAAATTTATTCTGGGTAAACTTTCTGGCGGTGGGTAAACCATAAAGATAACGTGGTGGAGTATGGCAATAACAAATTAGCTTTGAGGTCTTTTTGTTCAAAGAATTGGGAAAATAAGCACCAGTAGCCGAAGTAATAACAATATCAAATTTGGAAAAATCAAAAGATTTAAAAGCTAAAGGAGATAAAAGTCGAAGAGGGCTAATTATTTTGTGGGCAAAAGGAATGTATCGAAAAAAACTTTGATTAATTCTGCCCTGCCATTTTTTTTCAAGTCGCTGTTGATGAGGTCCAAGAAATTCCGGACGATAAATTGAGGTAAAAATAGGAGCATTTGGAAAA
>JAEHHB010000106.1 GCA_019248165.1 Candidatus Shapirobacteria bacterium S2_F12 | reverse complement strand
ATGGAATTCAAAAACTGACCGAAGGAGGTCTGAAAATCACGACCAGTCTAGACTTGGATATTCAAAAAATTGCACAAGCTTCAGTGTCGGCCGAACTAGAAAAACTAAAAAAATACAAAGTTAGCAACGGGGCAGCTTTGATTACTGAACCAAAATCAGGCCAGATATTAGCAATGGTAGGGTCGGTTGATTATTTTTCAAATGAAATTGATGGTAAATACAATGTTACAACCGCCTTGCGACAGCCTGGGTCGTCAATTAAGCCACTTAATTATGCTGTGGCTATCGAAACGGGGAAAATTACAGCAGCATCTATAGTTGACGACAGTCCAACCTGTTTTGGCCAAGTAAATCAAAAAAATTATTGTCCGACTAATTATGGTGGCTCATATCATGGACTCCAAAACATAAGAACTTCATTGGCTAACTCTTTTAATATTGCTGCAGTTAAGGTTTTGAAACTTAACACCCTTGAAACTTTTATTGCTTCAGCGTCGGCGATGGGAATTAGTACCTTTAAAAATCCAGCCAACTATGGCTTGTCTTTGACTTTGGGTGGTGGCGAAGTGATGATGACCGATATGAACATCGCTTATGGGGTTTTGGCTAATATGGGGATTAAACAGAATCTGAACCCAATATTAAAAATAATCGATAAAAACGGACAAACACTCGAGGAGTATAAAGAAAGTAGTGGGGAGAGAGTGATGAGCCGAGAAACAGGTTTTATAATTCAACAG
>JAEHHB010000105.1 GCA_019248165.1 Candidatus Shapirobacteria bacterium S2_F12 | reverse complement strand
TTACAGTTAGACCAAAGACTATATATGAAGGGACTAAGTTGTGGTTGGAGAAAAATAATTTTCCCAAAGCTAAGTTAATTACTAAACCAGACAATGTTTCAAGAAAGGATGGAAATGAGTGGAAAGCAAAGGTTTTAGAGTATCTCCACCCTGAAGTGTTGGGTATAGTAGACGATAATCCTAATCTGTCAAAATACTTAGAAAAAAGCTATAAAGGAGCAATATTTTTGTATAACAGTACTGAGATATTGAATAAAGATATCCGAGTAATTCCGTGCAAAAATTGGAAAACCGTTTTGTTAAATATTGAAAAATGTCGGGTTTCTTAGAGTTTATCGACGGGAACGATTGATTGATTGAAATCGAGCGTTTGGTTTAAAGTCCACTGGTGATTTTGTCCCGGCGAAATTTGGGGGAGTTGGTTTAATAAAACCCTTAACAGTGGTTGACTTGTTGTCTAGTTTTGGTTTTTGTGAAGGACGACTCATAGTTACCTTTATTTTATAACGAAAATATTTATTTTCAAAATTTTGAAGTCGGGAAGTAAAGAATGTCTTCAATATTAGGTGTATTAGCAAAAAGCATGGCTAGACGATCAACCCCCAATCCAATCCCACCACAAGGAGGGAGTTGTCCACAAGCTTTGACAAAATCCTGATCATAAGGATGAAATGGGAGGTGGTTTTCTTGTCTAAATTTGGTTTCAGAGTCAAAGTTTTGTTGAAGAATTTTTGAGTTGGTTAACTCAG
>JAEHHB010000104.1 GCA_019248165.1 Candidatus Shapirobacteria bacterium S2_F12 | reverse complement strand
AAATCAGTATAAGTTGAGAGTAAATTTTTGGAAAAATATTTTTTAGACGCTAGGACAGTATAAAGTGCACAAGCGAGGTGCCCGGCAGATAGAATAAAATGATCTTTTTTAAAATCAAAAATATTTGAATGATAAAGAGAAATTAGAATATCAAGAGACGAGAGAGATCCGCCAATATGACCACTACCAGACTGGTAAATCATATTCAACAAATCAAGTCGAAGTTGGTGACTAGTTTTTGATAACGGATGAAATCGGTTGAGCATTAATTAAGTATAAACTAATTTAGCATTAAGTATTTAGTATTTTGCTTTTAGCTAAAAATATTTTTAAATAAAAGATAGTTGAATACGATATAATATCCATTATCGATGGAAGATTTGTACAAAAAATATTATTTTGGGTTGAAGAATTTTATTTCTCAAAAAATTGACGATGAGGGGGTGGTGGAGGAAATGGTTAATGATGTAATGTTGGCAGTAATGAATTCTGAAAAAAATTATCAACACAAATGTTGCCAATTTAGCTGGATTTGTAGTATCGCCAAACATAAGGTAATTGATTATTATCGAAAGAAAAAAATTAAAACAATTTTGTTTTCAGTTAGCCCAATCTTTGAAGAGATAGCCGACAAGGCCTTAACCCCAGAAAGGGATGTATTAAAAAACGAACTCAAAGATGAAATAAAAAAAACATTATCTGAAATAAAAGAGGGATATAAAAATTTATTACGACTTAAATATATAGAAAA
>JAEHHB010000103.1 GCA_019248165.1 Candidatus Shapirobacteria bacterium S2_F12 | reverse complement strand
CCAACTAGTCCAGTATTGGTAAGTGTTCTACCAACTCCAGTACCACTGATTAATAAACCACTTCCACCAACTGAAATAGTAGTAATGAAATTACCAGTCTGACCAACACCAACAAAATTAGTAGCATGATAACCATCTAACAAATCAGCATTAAGGTTGGTAACTAAATTAGTAGAACCAACAGAGATGAAGGTACCACCAATTGTTAAGTTTTTAGTAATCTCAGAATTGGAATTAAGATAGATTATTCCATCATTGGCAGCAGTAAGATTGATATCTAAATTAGCATAAGGACTAAGTGTTTCAATATAGAGAGGGGATTGAGAAGTAATATGGCTAGCGGTTGGATTAGTAAAATTAAGATCATAAGCCATAGAAACATCACCAGAAGACATGAAGGTAGTAGGATTGTAGAAAGTATTACCACTGGAAGAGAATGAAGCAAAAGTAGAACCACCATCAGAAAAGGTAAGACTAAAACCACTAAAACCAATGTCAGTATTTTGACTTAATAAACCACCAAGTCTAAATTCAGTTCCAGCTAGGGTTAAACCATTGCCAGCAGTATAGAGTCCACCAACAGTATTAATAGTAATAGTATTAGAACTTTTGGTAAGAGCAACACCAGTACCAGCAACAAAGTTAACAGTGGCAGTATTACCAACACTACTACCATTGGCACCATTAGCTTGAAGAGTCCAGTATTGATAATCATCGGCACTATTCTTATCCCAAGCACTAGTATTAATGTATTGAGCTATACC
>JAEHHB010000102.1 GCA_019248165.1 Candidatus Shapirobacteria bacterium S2_F12 | reverse complement strand
GGTCCAAATATTTAGCCGAGTAAGACCAAATAATCTGTCAATAATGCCTGAAAGACATTTGATGTTTTGAATTTTATCAAAATTTATTGTTTCAGATTTTTTTGTAATAATACCGTAATTTTGAGTGATACTGCTTTCTGTAACGACATATGAATAGCTATTAATTCTTAATAAGTAAAAAAGGCTATAGGGTAAACCTATTGTGAATGATAAAACTAAATAAAAAACCAAGACTTCAGACAATTTATTTCCTATTAATGAAATAAAAAATAAAATAACAAAACATGGAACGATGTATCTTAAATAAACCTTTTTGGAATATTTATTAAACACATTAATTGTTATCATGTTGATATATAATAACAATTTTTTCATATATTTTTATAATGTGGCTATAAATGAAAATATATTGGTTTTATTTAAGTTTTATACATTTGATTTTTTTGAGCAGATGAGGCGGTATAATAGTGCATATGTCTAAAGAAAATATTTCTGATTTAACGAATAGAATTATTAGTTTTAGAGATGCACGTGATTGGAAACAGTTTCATAATCCAAAAGATGTAGCATTGCCTTTATCATTAGAGGCAGCTGAAGTACTCGAACATTTTCAGTGGAAAAACGGAGAAGAATTAAAAGAGTATGTTGAGTCACACAAAGAACATATTGGGGAAGAGCTGGCTGATGTTTTGTATTGGGTTTTGTTAATGAGTCATGACTTGGATATAGATATTCTTAATGCTTTAAACAAAAAAATGGATCAAAATGA
>JAEHHB010000101.1 GCA_019248165.1 Candidatus Shapirobacteria bacterium S2_F12 | reverse complement strand
ACACTACTACCATTGGCACCATTAGCTTGAAGAGTCCAGTATTGATAATCATCGGCACTATTCTTATCCCAAGCACTAGTATTAATGTATTGAGCTATACCACTACCCGCAGCAGATGATGTTAAAACACGATTGTTATCTGAAACTAAAGCAATAGAACCAATTGAGAGAGAAGTACCGACACTTAATGAAGTACTAAAAGAACCATTGCCAGTAACGGTTAATGTAGCTGTTGGAGAAACTGTACTTCCAATAGCAACTCCCATAAAAGCTGCTTTACCATCATCAAGATCAACCCAAGACCTGGTAACACCAGCACCGTTATATTTAAACTGGTTAGCACTAGTATCCCAATACAAACCCCAATTTGTGGCTGTTTTTAGCCAATAGGCAGAAACATCGTTAAAATCGATTCCACCATTATTATTGGTAATAGTAATATCACCGCCGGCAATCGAAAGGTCTCCTCCTACTGATAATGAGGTACCGACTGATAATGAAGAAGAGAAAGAACCGTTACCAGCTACAGATAGTTTTTGAAGAGGATTGGTAGTACCAATACCGACGTTAGTATGGTAAGTGCTATTGACATATCCACCAACCTGCATAATTACATTTTCTCCTCCGTTGACCCTACCTAACTGAACCCCACCGTAACCAAAAATGCCGATACCGTCGGTTGAGTTAGTAGTTGTTCTGTAATCAATATAATGACCAGAGTCTTTTATAAATAATTTTGTCGTGCTGCTAATTGTTTGAGCTCCTGTCCATGTA
>JAEHHB010000100.1 GCA_019248165.1 Candidatus Shapirobacteria bacterium S2_F12 | reverse complement strand
GCTTATGAAAGATTTAGAAACAATTTTAATTAAAAAAAGTATTTCATTAATATTAATTGATAACTTAGTTTCTTATTTAATAAGTCAATTTGAATATTATGAAAATCTTCCTTATGATTTACAAAATCAATTAAATAGAAAATCAATATATGAAGAACAAAAATATATTTTTTCGTACATTAAAAAATATTTTCACATAATTATAGAAGATGGTGGTATATCAATATCAATAAATTCTAATGAAACGATTAAATTAATTAAAAAGGGGAACAAATGAAAAAAATCAATGAAATTATTAGATTTAATTTAGAAAATAAAAAAATATCAATTAATATAAAACTATTGAATAAAAAAATTTATTCTAAACCAATTAATATTTTAAATCACTATGGAATAGTTTTAAAGCGCTATTTTAATTATGTTATTTTAACAAATGATTCAAATTTTATAGAATTCCTAAAATTTAATGAAAAGAATAATGAATATGTGAATGATTTTTTAACTGAATGTTCATTTTTTAAAAATTGCAGTAATTGGTTTAAAAGGTGAAAGTAGTTCAAATATTGGAAGTCATATAGAAGAATTAATTAGAACTCTTAATATTCCTATTTTACTTGTAAATAAAGAGTTTACTCCAATTGAGTCAATTTTAATGGCTTATGATGGAAGTGAATATGCAAATAAAGCTATAAAAATAGCAAAACAAAATCCAATCTTTCCAAAAGTAATTAGATATATAGCAAATGTAAATAAAGATGTAAGTGATAGTTCGGTCGATTTATTTAGCCAAATGTTTGGT
>JAEHHB010000099.1 GCA_019248165.1 Candidatus Shapirobacteria bacterium S2_F12 | reverse complement strand
TCTATTTGCATTTGTTTCATCTCTCATTGATGTAACTTCTGATTTCATTGTAGATACTAAGTCAGTATTTATTGAAACCTCATTTGCTCTATCATCCACTAACAATATTTCATCAAGATTAGGTAATATTTGTGTTCCAATATCACTTATTGCATTTATAATATTTAAGTCAAACAACCCAGCATTTGTTAATATTTGAATATATTCATTTGATGTTGAATATAAATCATATTTTAAAACACTTCCATATTTAACTTTTATATTTAATGTTCTTAATATTGTTGAATCTGTTGATACGCTTATATTTATCAATAAATCGGTACCATTTATAGCTGATGAATTTAATACTATAGAATCATCTATTTGTGTACTTATTTCAGACACTATATTTGCAAGCTCAACTAGCATTGATGTATTGCTATCTATTACTACTGGCGCTTTGAGAATTAATTCTTTATCTATAAATTCAGTTCTATCGAAATAACTTATTGTTGCTTCAATTGTATGATTTATTCCAGTTGGAATTAATACATTATTTTTATACAGCACTATTGCTTTAGAATATGTGCTATTTAGGTCAGTTAAGTAATTTGCACTACTAACTAATGATTTATTATCTAACATCACAATGCTCCTAAATGCTCATCAAGAGCCATAATTAATTCACTTCCTGTTCCATTTGTTTCATATTTATATGCTGCATAATCTTCTGCTATTGATTTCTCATATGAATTAAAATTATTATTATATATTCCTGTATTTAATGTTCCAACTAGCATATCAATGAAATCTTTATCCCATATATATG
>JAEHHB010000010.1 GCA_019248165.1 Candidatus Shapirobacteria bacterium S2_F12 | reverse complement strand
CCTCTTGGATTGTTGAAAGCACTTCACTTTCTTTTCGAAAAATATCAACAATATCTATCTTTATTTCTTTTGGGATATCACCAATACTTGGATAAGACCTTAGTTCAAACACGCTTTCAATGTTGGGGTTTATCGGAATTATCGTTAGTCCCAAATTCGTCAAATACTTGGCTACTTGGTTACTTGGTCTCTCTGTCTTTTCCGACAATCCAACTATAGCAATCGTTTTTGGAGGGGTCAAAAGCTGGTTTATATCAATCATAACTAAATTATAACCAATTCAAAGTTTCAAAAGATATTATAATAATGTTGTGAATCAAATTTTAAAAATATTTCAAAAAAAGTTAATTTATTTTTCATTTTTTATTGTTACTTTTTTATTTTGTTTCAGTCCCAAATCTTTTGCCGCTAGCTACGAAATTTCCAATTTTGACGCCCAAATTACTCTAAACCAAGACTTTAGTCTGACTATTAAAGAAACCATCGATGCCAATTTTTTAGTTTCTAAACACGGCATCTACCGAGTTATTCCTTATATCTATAACCACAATGGTAAAACTATTAAATCCAAATTTAAAATTTTCGGTATTACTAATTCTCAAGGTCTCCCGGTTCAATTTACTGTTGAAAATTTTAACCAAAGCAAAAGATTAAAAATCGGTGACCCCAACCTTTCCATCAGTGGTCCTCAAAAATATATTATCGAATACCAAGTCGACGATGTTGTCCTTGATTACGGTCAAGGCCCCGAAATTTATTGGAATGTTACTGGTAGCGAATGGGATACTACTATTAAAAAGGCCCAAGCCACCGTTTCCTCTCCTTTTGGAGAGATTACCAAAATTGACTGTTTTGGTTGTGTCAGTAGTTTTACTCCAAACCTTGCCCAGTTTGATGGCTCTATGGGGTTAACTGTTGTCGCTCAAATTAGCCCTATCAATAAATTAATTCCACCAAGCAAACTTGAAAAATCCATTGATTCAATCATTGATAATTTTGGCTATTTGTTGGCCATAATCCCCACCGTTACCTTATTTTATTTTTGGTATAAATTTGGTCGTGACAAAAAGTATCTCACTGAAAATGTTTTTTATGAGCCAGATGATAAAACCACCAAATCAGCCCCACTTTTTGAGCGGCCTCATTTACCCCTAGTTTATTCCCCAATTAATGACCTTACTCCAGCCGAAGTTGGCACCATTATTGACGAAAAAGTTGACACCAAAGATATCGTTGCTGAAATTGTCGAACTGGCTCGTCTAAAATTTTTATCCATCAAAAAAGTTGAAAATAAGGGATTTTTGGGGATAAAATCTACTGACTATCAACTTACCAAATTAGAAAATTCGACTGAAAAATTAAATATTTTCCAGACTGCCTTATTATCAAAAATCTTTGACACCCAAGATGATATCAAAATTTCTGAACTCAAAAATCATTTTTATAAACATCTACCTGATCTAAAAGAAAAGCTTTACGACCAATTGGAAATCAAAAAATTAACCACCGGCAATATTAGCAAAGTTAGGATTAAATGGATAATTTTGGCATTTTTAATAAACTTTGCCACAATTTTTACAATTATTTGGCTTGCTAATTCACGAACTCAAAACTTTTTTCCCATGCTTATTGCTTTTGTTGGCCTAATTCCCAGTTTTATTTTTGCTTACAATATGCCAAAGAAAACCGCTCTAGGTTACAATCTCCATCGTCAATCTGTTGGCCTTAAATATTATCTAACTAAAGGTAAATGGCGCCAGGATGTTATGGAGAAAAATTTATTTTTAGAAGAGATGTTGCCTTTGGCCATCACTCTAGGGGTTGTTGACAAGCTTGCCAAAGATATGAAAGACCTCGGGATAGAGCCTCCGTCCTATATGCAGGGTATGGTTCTCCATAGTTTTGCCAACGACTTAAATAGTTTCAGTTCATCTGTTGCCAGCAATCTCACTTCTTCTCCTTCAGGCAACTCTGGTTGGTCGGGCGGTAGCGGATTTAGTGGGGGAGGTGGCGGTGGTTTTGGCGGTGGTGGCGGTGGTAGCTGGTAATAAACCATTCGATGACATCTGGTTTATAATATTCAAATGAAAATCGTTTTTTTAAATGCCCTTCAAGGGCAAATCGAAATAGTTCACCAATTTATCCAATCGCAGTCGGATGACACTGACATCTTTTGTTTTCAAGAGAGCCTTGATGCTTCTGGTTTAAAAATATTTTGTCTAGATCAGCTCTCTGATTATCAGTATTTTTTTGATAAAAAAAAGGTTAACCCAACCGATGAATTTGCTAACACCACTTTTATCAAACCAAATTATTTAGTTTCCGACACTTATGTTATTGGAAATGGAGATTCTGCGGTTGGTATGGGTATTTATAATAAAATTGAAATTAGCAATAATAATTTTCTAAATATTTGCAATGTTCATGGTAACGCCCGACCAGGAGATAAACTCGACAATCCCGATCGTCTTCGTCAATCTCAACTAATCATTGATTATTTCAAAAATTTAACCGGCCCTAAAATTATCGGTGGTGATTTTAATTTAGATATAAATACTAAAAGTGTTTCTATGTTTGAAGACCATGGTTTTAGAAATTTAATTAAAGAATTTAATATCCCTACCACCAGAAATAAAATCGCTTGGGATCAATATGTTGACAAACAGCTCTACGCCGATTTTCTTTTTGTTTCTCCTGATGTCAAAGTGGTTAACTTTTCCGTTCCTAATCTCTTAATCTCCGACCATTTACCAATGATTCTAGAAATTGAAATTTAATCAAAATAAGATAACAACCAAATCCTACTAAACCTATGGAAAATTTAGCGTGATCCTCTTGAACCATCAATACAAATATTGTTTAAATTTTCCCTTTCGTCCTTTTTTAGTAGGACTCATCAGTCTCGGTTTAACCGGAATAGGGATAAAAAGATATTAGTTTATCAAATATTTTATAGTGTCTTAATATCCAAAATAAAAACCCCCAGCTTTTAGTCTATCTAGACCAAAATTGGGGGTTTTAAATCTCAAAAAAAATGGACTCATGTTGCAGACTACTGTCGTAATCTGTCTTGAGGTAAACCACCTTGGTGGTTTTTCCATTTAATTCGATAATCGAATCCCTTTGGTAGAGATCCTCTACTTTCACTTGATAATTACAGTATGTCCTTAGGTGCCGAAACAAACTTTGTTCAGGGGTTTGATAGCGAAACACTCTGGCGCGAACAATTTCTTTTTGGTTTTGAATCCCCACCACCTCAACAGTTTTGGCGTATTCAATTTGTGGTTGAGCATAACCCTGTTTGATTTCATTAAAACTGAGAATGTTTTCCACTCCGCTAGCCACATATTGCCCAAAAAGAGGATAATCATTGTTTTTAACAGAATTTCTAACGATTTCTCCCCAAGATCGAACTTGCCATTCTTGGCCTTCAGTTCCAAAAATGGAATTTTGATCCAAAATTTGCATAGCTGGGAAAATTTGTCGAATTCCTGGATTGCCAGAGGCTACCCCAACGATATCGTCGGCGAGTGGTAAGTTAAGAAAATGGTATTCCATTTCAGTTTGATTAAAAGGATAGGGTGTCAACACTAAACTAAAATCTTTTTCTGGTTCAAACCCTAGGTTGATCAGACTTAACGCTACCATTTTCAGAACTAGAAATTTTGGAATCGGATCGCGATCTGTAAGAGTGTATGATCTTTGAATCGAAATGAGGACGTGGAAACCAAGATTAATCAGTCGGCTGATGTATTCGATGTGACCTGTGTGGGGGATTCCCATCCTTGCAGGGAACAAAACTATGTTTTTCACCAAAGGATTGCTCTTTTGCCATCTATTAGAAATTGCAAACGATTTACTATCGGTTAATTCCGATAATAGATCCTTGGTGGTAGGTCTGTTCTCTGGCTTTGTCTCCAGCATATTTTTAATCAGACCGCTATAGGAGTTGTTGTAGCTATTATAGAGATCTGAGTATTCAATTACCGCAGTTGGCCAGGTGAAGCGCAATATAGCTGATTGTCGATTGGTGTCTAAATTGTTTATTTGAAATGGAACAATTTCTAGGGGGTGTTTACCGCTTAACAACCAATGATAAAAGACTCCAATTTGATAGATGTCTGATGCTTTTGATGCTTTTAAGCTAGTTGCACCCTCTGGAGTCGCAAAACGTGGATCAGCAAGATAAATATCTGTCGATTCAGATTTTGTAACCATTTGTGATATTCCCAAATCAATCAAAACAATTTTTCCAGATTGGTAGATAAAATTTTCTGGTTTAACATCAAGATAGGCAATCCCATTGTCATGTAAGAAATCAATCGTCTGGGTTATATCAAAGATAATTTTCTTAGATTCTGTTGAAGACAAGGTGTGGTCTAGGTTCAATGTTGGACCAAAACAAACCGATAGCTTCATAAATTTAATTCCGTCAATTTCAATCAACCCAAAATATTTGGGTAGAAAGTCATTTTTGGGTAACGAAGCAAAAAGCTTGTCTTCAGTCAGAAGTTGTCCAGCTAATGGTCCAGCAGTATAAGAATTAACCTCTTTAAAGATTTTGACAATTCCATCAGTATCTCTAACTAAATAAACCCAACTACAAGATCTGACATCACTAATACCAACTTGAAGTATCTTAATAATAGTCAGGCCCTTGTTTTGGCAATATGAAGTAAAAATTTGATTGACCAAGCAACTTCTTCGAATGTCGTCAGTTTCCTTGCTATAAAAATCGATAAGTTTTTTTACTTGATTGTATTGTCCAAGATTGTTAGATTCTAAAAAGTATTTGGCGGCATGGTCTTGAGCTTCCCTAAATAAATTAAAAGAAGCCATATGAGCGTATCCCACCAATTCTTTTATCGTCTTATTCTCGCTCTGGTCAACTCTGTCGGCTATCTTTCTCAGGTCAGAAAGGGAACCGGCTGGATCTAGTTGGTACATTTGTTGTTGTAGTTCTCTAAAAACATTTAGATACATCCGGTTCCACCTTCCTTCCTTTTAAAATTAGATGTAGTAAGCTCCCCGTTCTATCAACTGCTCAGCTTCTTTTAGGGTTACCGACAAAACGCGAGCAACAAGGTTAACAACCTCATTGGGCGTTCCGGGGACAAACTGGGCAAAACGAGCAATGGCCTCCTTGGCTTTGGAATCAGTTTGGTCTTTAAAAACTGGCTCGCTGAGCCATTTTTCATACAACCTGGCCAAAAAAGCTTCCAAGGCTTGAATGCCGCGGCTTCGAGCTACCAGGAATAGGAACGTATTTAGTACGATTCCCAGCCGGTAAATCGGTTCTTTGATATAGGACAAGTTGATAAAATTTCGTGCCAGAAGTTCAGGGTGACAGAGATTGATGAACTGTTTTTGAAGTTCACCAACATCAGGGTTATCACCACAACCAATCAATTCAAAGCTTTGATAGGTTTTGTCTACCAGCTTAACTGATTGCTTCCAGCTTTGCTGATACTGACAACCACGATCGCCATCCATTCCCATGTCGTGACCTGTTACATCAGAAACCATGATTAAATGGCGCTCGATGGCCTGATTGAAATCAATTTCGCAGGCTTGGAGTAGGGCACATTCGTGGGCTTCTGGGGCATCGCCACCATCGGCTCCGACAATTTGGTCGAGAGTCGAAATCAAGGTTCCTTCGCCGTCTTCATTGGGAGAAACAAAATCAACTGCTTGCCAATATCTATCTCTATCCATGTGGTCGGAGAAATAGACAAAGGCAAATTGAGCTTCAGGGTCGATTAAGCCTAGGTTAACCCGAAGGTATTCTGAGCTTCTCCGAAAGTGGTCAGCTATCTTCCTGTTAGAACCTGAGTTGTCGATAAGAATGACATAAATTCGTTTTACGCCGTCCGTTGGTTGAGTAATCGTTCGTCGTACCAATTTGGGGTTGATTTTGAAACTGTGGTCAACGACTGGCCTAGGAGCCGCCGATTTTTTTACCACATCTTCCCGCGCCCGAGCAATTTGTCTTTGCCTTTGTTCTGACAATCGATCGCGCTCCTCCCCGGTAGCTTCAGCGTAGCTTTTTTCTGTGTAAATCCCTCTTCTTGAGTAATTATCACTGCTCATCTTTTACGTTTCCTTTCTATTGAATGACTTTGGGATTGGGATAGTGACACCAACAAGTGGTAAAAACTAACCTCCTTTCTGGTTCTGATTTTCGTCGTGAAAGTAGATTGTTAATGTGGGGGAATATATATCAATTGGTTTGCTAAAAACCAAATTACATTCCATTTTAATTAGCGCGCGGATTATATCAAATAATTGCTATAAATCCAAAAAAAACATAAAAATATTTTCTTTTAACTTTTTAATAATCATGTATCTTTTTTCAATGAAACCTGATTGTTTGGCCATATATTTACTCAATAAGTTAAAATTGACTATGATGTTTACCAAAAAAATCGTTTTTGTTTTTTTAATTTCTTTTTTTATTTTTCCAACTACCATATTTGCTCAAAAAGAAACCAGCCCTGCCGTCGAGGCTCGAGTTGTAACAATAATCGAAGAAAAACAAGTTGAAATAATGGGTACCAATCAGCTTTATCAAAAACTTGAGTTAGAGTTGTCCACTCCAGACAAAAAAACAATCATTATTGAAAATGGTCACCAACCATTGGCCAATGTAGTTAAATATTCCCCAAATGACAGGGTATTGGTAAATTTAAGTCAAGGGATAGATGGTCAAGAAGAATATATAATTGTTGATTTTGTTAGGCGCGACAGCTTATTTCTTTTGTCAATAATTTTTATCATCCTCCTATTGTTTGTCGCCAAGTGGAAAGGTTTCTGGTCACTTATGGGAATGATTTTTACTTTTTTTGTCGTCTTTGCCTTTGTTTTGCCTCGACTTTTAACCGGTGACAATCCTGTTTTTATCGCCATCTTTGCCTCGTTAATTATTATCCCTATTTCTTTTTATTTGGCTCATGGAATCAACAAAAAAACCACTGTTGCTATAGTTGCATCTGTTATTAGTTTGATTTTTACCGCTATTTTAGCTTCAATTTTTAGTTATATTGGCCACTTGACTGGTTTTTCTTCCGAAGAAGCTTCTATGTTATCTATAAATCTTGGTAGTTTAAATATGAAAGGGATTTTATTAGCCGGAATTGTCATTGGGACTTTAGGTGTTCTTGACGACATTACTATTTCTCAAGCCGCTATCGTCGACGAACTGGCCACCAGTGCCAAATTGACCAAACCCAAAGATCTCTATACTCGATCGATGGTAATAGGCAAAGACCATATCACCTCAATGGTCAACACTTTAGTTTTGGCTTATGCCGGAGCGTCGCTCCCACTACTTTTGATTTTTACCCAAAATCCTCATCCATTTTCTGAAATCATCAATTATGAATTTTTGGCTGAAGAAATTATTCGTACCCTTGTCGGTAGCATTGGTTTAATCCTGGCCGTCCCTATAACTAGTCTCATCGCCGCTAACTGGTCAAAAAAGTAAACAGCTAAATATAGTTGTCAAATTGTTGTTGGGGGTGGGGTAGTCGTTGTTGTTGTCTGGTTTTGAGTTGGCGGGGTTGTGGAAGGCACTGGCTCTTGGGCAACAACCGGAACCCCTGTTCTATTAAAGGCTTCTTGAACAATTGCCATTCCAATTGGACCAAGCAAATACAAAGCCAAAAGTGTCAAAAACATATTTAGTTCATTTTTTGACACATGTTCGACTCCTTGGGCATATTTCCATAACCACCAAAAATTACCAATAAGTGGAATTAACCAAATCCAAGCAGTTGGAATTTTTTCGCCCAATTGGTTCATTTCATCTTTAGTTTTTATAAACCAATACCAACCATAAATTCCACCAGTTAAGATAGTTAACAAAAAAACCGTTAGTGGATTTCTATTCTTCATTAAATAAATAATATACTAACTAATATTGTTAATCAATTTTTATTGTTTATATAGTGTCTCTACCGGTGCTATCCCACCCATAAATTCCGATCCCGCCATTACCTCTGTTCCTTCAACCACAATTTTACTGATCGATAATTATTTTATTTATTAACACTTTTTCTCAACATCAAATATATTCGACCATGGTCTCGTGAAATTGATAGTGTTGCTTCAAATTCGCCATCATTCCACTTCATTATTCCTGTTTTTGAATCATACGAATATTCTGGATTTTTTTCAAATTGTTTTTTATATTCTTCCTCAAGTATCAAAAACTCATCAACATCATCTTTCCCGTCGTTATTTTTGTCTCCACTATCAATCACTGTAAAATATTTTGTATATTCTATCTCTCCTCCTTTTTGATTTAATAATCCATAGGATTTTTCATGCTCAACTAAATATTCATTTGCCTCTATTATCTTTGGAAAATCAATAATTTATTGATTTTCCAAAGATAATAGAGGCAAATGAATATTATATTCATTTGCCTCTATTATCTTTGGAAAATCAATAAAATATTTATTTAGGCTTTCATCGTTATAATCCGACAAATGGACTTGTATATATCCAGTATTATCTGACCCATAGTGAGCCGCCGAAACCTTATATTGTCCAATAATCCCTTTTACCATGTCTGAATTTTGATATTCTTCAACAATTTCAGTTTCAAACAAATTTTTATAGTAATCTAAAAATTCTTCCTGACTGCCGTCTGAATAAAAAACAACGTTGTAATATGCAAAATTCTTTTCATTAAATCCTGATATATTTTTTGGATCAGTATTTACAAAAATTTTGTTTGAACTGACCTTTTTGAGTTTAAACAGTGGTACTTTATCTACCGGAAATCCTTCTATCAAAAAAGTTGGTTCGCTTTTACTATTAGTATTTAAAGGTTTCGCCGTCTCGTTTTTTGCTTTTGGCTTTTCCTTAAAAACAAAAAACCCTATAACCCCAAATATTAATAACAATACTAAGATTATTACTGCTTTTTTATTCATAGTTGATTCTACCAAATCATTTACTAGTTCTTAATCACAAAATCCTGGTTTTAAAATTTCATCAGGGAATTGGTGTTCATTTCTTAAGTTTTGACAATCAACCGCCCCGTTTCCATCCCAAATTAACCTCCACCTTCCCTCAATCTTCTTTGCCAACCAACCTCCGCCACCAAGTTCTGAACCAAAACCAACCGACCCACTAGCAAAATCACCAATTTCTTTGTTTACTTGGACCGACACTTTATCTTTCTCCCAATTATATTTTTCTACCAAAAGCTTAGTCACGGCCTCTTTTGTATCTTCTTCAACAACTTCTTCCTCGCATTTTTCTTCCCAAGTTCTCAAACATTTTTGTTTAATTTCACACCAACTATATCCGGCAGATGCCTTGCACCCATGTTCGTCTTCATCATTTCCCGCTAGTTGTTCTTTTGGTGCTTCACTAGAAGGTGTTGGGGTTACCATTATCGATTCTTTTTTAGCTCCAAGGGTGCACCCAGACAATATTAAACAAGAAATTAATACCAAAACTAATTTTTGTCTCATACTAAATTTTATCATTTTTACTTATCCGTGATTGCAAATTAAAACCCCCAGCTTGTTTGACTCCGATGAATCAGCTGGGGGTTTTGTATTCAACTATTCGTTTTAGGAATAGTTTTTGCTGGCGATCAGGCCCGTAGGAAATCAAAGAAACTGGAACGCTTAATTGTTCCTCAATAAAATTGATATATTTCTTTAATTCTCTCGGTAGATCACCAGGGTAGTTGGGGCTAAAAAGTTGTTGCCATGGAGAAAAATCCCTATAGACTGGGGTAATATTAGCCAACACGGCTAATATATCAGTCTGTAAAAAGGGAATTTTTAGATTCAACAACCTTCGAGGATTATCAGGATCAAAATCAAAACAGCGATGTGCTGATTCGAGATCATCTCCCTCGTAGTAGTAACTGGTACAAATTTTTATATTGTTGTAGTTTGTTAGGTGGTCAACACAAGTCAGTCCAATAGAATCAATCCCTTGGTTAACCCTTATGGCGTATCGAAGCAGAACCAAGTCGAGCCACCCAAAGCGAAATTCTCCTTGCCAAGGGTTGGTTCTATTGTTCAAATCTTCTATCCTAAGAGTTGTCTCGGTCGGGAAAGGTCCCATTCCATGTCTTGTGCCATAAGCTCGAGTTAAACCAATAGTGTGAAAAGAACCATTGAACAAACTTTTTGTATTTACAATAGTACTATTACTTCTTGTGACAAAGGGGAAAAAACCATATGTCTGGTCTAGAAGTGTTCCTTGGGCTCCTTCAAAAATTGTCGAATTCTGTTCTATCAAATCCAAGATCGTTTGGTCAGACACAACCTGTCGGGACAATTTTGAAATAAACTCATTATAAACACTCAAGATAACTTCCCTAGAGTTTGACTCTAAGAAATGTTGGAGCAAGTCAGCCATTTCATGGTTGTTCGGGTTTGCCTCCACCAACTGTTCTGCCTGGTCGATTTTACTTGCCCATATACCTTTAAAGACAAAGCTTGCTTGTTTTGGGTCGAATAGGTCTTTAACCTTCAAAGCTAGTCCTCGTTGGCTATCGGCAACCGCTTCTCCCACTCCTAGTCCGACACTGCCGTTTCGTTGACTTCGAGACAGCTCTTTGAGTTGGCAAATTAGACCATGAACTGGGGTAGCGACAACACAGTTTTCGGAGATAACTAGTCTGTTTAGGACATCAACAACTCCTTTGGCTGTCAAGGCCTCTGCTTCCTTGAGCAATCGAATCGGGTCAATCAAAATGAATTTCGACAATATAGTTTTGGCATTATTAAATGTAGCCGAACCAAATTGTGAAAATGTATGATGAAGACAACCAATATGGACATTGTGGGCTGCTTGACAACCACCGTTGTAGCGAACCACAGTTTCAATTCCATAATGAGTAGACAGAAAATCTGTAATACTCCCCTTGGTTTCATCACCCCACAATAAACCAATCACAACCAGATGCATTTAATCACTCCTTGCATTTTTTATTGCAAACTCTTTCCAAAAAAGCATTGCTCTTTGGAACACGTCCATATTTGAACTCATCGAGTCACAGAACATAAAGTTCTGGTAACCCATTTGGTGAAGCAAACATAGATCAGCAACATCACCCAACCCAACCTCTTTTGACCGAATCATTGACGTCAGAATCCTTGAGGCAACGATTGCTTCAGGGTCTTTTTTAACAATCAGCTGAGTGGCTGGGACAATTTCCAACGGGCTTTCTAGATTGGTATACAAATCGTCTCTGGCTGCCATCAGGTGAGTTTTACCATCAGTTTGGTCATATTCATTCCTAACAAATTCAATCCCTTTTGGAGATTCAATTTTCAGATACATTGTTGCATCTGGACAGTATTGTTTTACCGAAGCGATATCATTTGCGCTTTCAACAAAAGACAGCATTAACTGGCCAATCCCTAATGTCTTGGCTGCTTCCAAGTAAAGGATGTCTTCGTCGGTCAAATAACCTTTAATTATTAGGTTCGAACCATGGATATTAAGGGCCTGACCTGCACCCAATGCGTGTTTCGGATTTGGGTAAACAAAAATCTGGCTTGAAGAATACCCTGTGATTTGACAAATATCATCCCCGCGAAAATGAACATGAGCCGGTAGCCCTACTTCAATTTCGTGGTTCAAAAGAATTTCACCAAAATCCGGATCACTCCATTGGACGATTCTTAGTTGGCGACCTTTTAAGTCTACCCACAAATCTGAACCAAAGTAATCCAAAAGCCTTTCAAGGGTTTCTAAAGGTGAGTAGGGAACTCTGACCCCAGTATTAAATCTGTAACCATCAACCAAGGGATGTCTAGAAATTTCCTCAAGTTGGGCTTTATTTTGTGGACCTGGGATGGTAACAATTAGCATTTTTATTCTCCTTTTTTTTAATAGAATTAAGGGGTTAACCGATATTTTTTATAAGCGGTTAACCCCTATTGCCGGGATTAGAAACGAACTATATTACTAGGTCCATTCTGTTGAGTGCTAACTTGGCCGGCAAAGACTACTTTTTCCAAACCATAAGCGACATCTAAATCACCTAAGGCTGTTCGGATTTCTTGCTGACGAGGCTCATCTTGGCCGCGCACCTTCATGTCATGAATATATTCTTCCAAACTTCTTTTGCCGTTAAACAAAGCTAAAATTCCCAACATAGTATCGACAACAGCCTTAGGTTCGGTTATCGTAATGACATGAGCTTTAGGAATGACTTTGCCCCACTGATCCTTTATCACTGCCTCATCGTAAGCAGTATACCCATCAGTTGCCACCAAATTCTGTTTGGACGGATCGTAGTTAAAATCCACCACTTCAATTCGACTTGCTGTTTGAGTGGCTCTTGCTGGTGTTGCCAAATCAAAATGTTGGATTTCTCCGTCGATTTCAAGTTCTAACTTAAAAGGAGTTGCCGCACTGTTTTGTTCGTGAAAACGATAATTTACCACAAAGAATTGGTAGTGACCAGGTTTAGCTCTGCCCTTGGCCCAACGGATGTTCTCCACTGGTTTTGTGGT
The DNA here is from genome assembly GCA_019248165.1 of Candidatus Shapirobacteria bacterium S2_F12. Taxonomy (GTDB): domain Bacteria; phylum Patescibacteriota; class Microgenomatia; order UBA12405; family UBA12405; genus WARW01. The sequence continues at coordinate 10,054 of JAEHHB010000010.1, read as the reverse complement.
TTCGCCATCAACATTTCGGTCTACATCCAATTCTCCACCACACGCCCGTTTGTTACCAAAAAAGATCTCTTCTCCGTTCGGAGTGATGCAGTGTAAATCAAGGTCGTTTCGGTTATTCCAAATCAGAGAAGCTCGGATATCAACACCTTCGTAAAGACCACCAGCTTTTTGGACTCTCTGACGAATCTCGGCATCTACCCCCTTTTTTTTCTCTTCCCATGATTTTTGGGAATAGATAAAGAAAACGTTGAATTTTTCTTGAAGTTTGGCAAAAACATCAACAGAGTCCAGGTCACTGGGTAACTCTTCACCAAAGATTTTTTCGACCTCTTTTTTAGAGATTTTTGGGTAGAAACCCTCATCTCCGATGAAGAAACAATAGCCCTTCTGACCACGTTTCAGGCAGTCCAATTCAGCGTGATAAGCGTAAAAATACGCCATCAACTGGTAGGACTCTTGACCTGTGCCGCCACCGCCACCTTCTTCCAAGATGATTGCATTAAGCGAAGCATCTAATCGATTGTCGGCTTCAAACTCACCTATTTGAATAGGAAATTTGTCACCGCAGGTGGCATCGCCAACAGCTGCAAAGCTAATGGTCGGGTCGCTAACGTATCCGTTCATTATAATTTCACCAATAAACATCGGTAATTTCTGATAGATAATGCCGATGTCTTTTTGACGGGACAAAGTAATGTCCATAATTACCACTATCGGGGTCGTGTTGGGGTGTTCATCTAAATCTCGACATTCACGGATTAACTTTTTTGGGTCCTGTAGCTTACTAATGACTAGTTTTTGGGCTTGCGTGCTTGATACTGTTTGGAACAGTTCTGTTTCGGTTGAACGCTCTCTTTCGGCCACATCTCCGTCATAGTTATTTCCACCCATATTATTACCTCCTTTTTATTACCAATCGAATTTGACAAATTTTTCTTCTCCCCATATTTCAGTTCTCAAGTTTTGTAGCTGGGCATATAATTGCCAAGCGTCTTGAGCCCTTTGTAATGGGCTGGGAAGAAGAAAGTAGCCAAGAAATAGGGCAATTCTTGAATCAACTGATTCGGGTAACTTGTTTGTTTGAGCATCGCCTCCCAAAAGATAAATCATACATTTAGCAGCTGAATACAAATCAGCAGCTGGGGTAGGGGCTCTCCTTTCTTTTACTTCAGGTGCACTGTAGTTCGGATTGTAGAGCTTAAATCCGTCACCGGACTTGCCTGGGTTTATCAGTGCCGCAGTCCAATCTAGTAGACACAGATTGTGGTCTCTGGGTTGGATTAGGATATTTGACGGCTCAATATTGCCATGGATTACGCCTTCTTTGTTGGCATAACCGATAGCGCTAAGAAGTCGGCAAAATATCCAAACCATATGTTCAGTCGGAATTCCACTCTTGTACCTGGGATTTTCTCGGATAGTTGAAAGGGTGTACCCGTCAAACCTAGCAAATATTAACCCTACCAGGTTTTGATCAGTCACAAACTGATCCAAAAGCACTGGCAAGTGTTTTTGCTGAGGCGCTTGTCGACCTTGTAAATGTTTTAATACCTTGATCTCGTTTTGCATCAAATCATTGTCACCGACATTTCTGGCCAACTTAAGGACTACCTCGGTTTTTTCTGAATTATTTTCATAACCAGAATATACACAAGACAGGTCGCCCTCAATTGGTTGGGGATCAAAGAAGTACTCAGACCGACTAGTTTTGATGGTAAACCAAGACCGGGGCAGTGATGAGTTTTTTCCTCCCAAGCTCGCTGATTCCAGCACCAACCTGGTTAGTAAAGAATCAGATTCCATAAACACCCCTCCTTCTAAAATCCAAATATGACAGTGTCAGCCACCTTTAATTGGGGATGAACGTATTCTTGGTAAAGCGGTTCAGCTCGATTTCGGAAAAAACGTTCGATGACTTCTTTAGGGGCTATTTCTTTGTCACGGTCTATCCGACGTTGTAATCTAATATGGTAAGGTGTATTAACAAAAACTGACAGTTTATTAGTGACACTTAATTCCTGTCCCAACCTGATTGCGTAGAGTCCTTCAACTAAGATTACCTTGGTTGGCAAAATTCGTTTTTTTTCCGCGATTCTTTTATTATCCTCCAAGCAGTAGATTGGGCACATGATAGGGTTGTTTTGGTCAAGCTGTGCTAAGTCCTATCATTTGGCTTATCATTTCGATGAAATGGCTAAAGACTTAGCACACAATGACCAAAAGAAAATCCAGGCGGCGCATAATTTCTTTGCTTTTAGTTTGCGATAAGATATTTAAACTCCCTTCCCATAGGACTCTGGTTTGTCAAAAGTTATTCGACCATCTTCCATCGGCAAAGCAGGATCGTCAAAGTCCAAGAAATAGTCGTCCATCTTCACGATTGACGAATAATCATAGTAGAGACTCAGCCACCTTGCTAAAGTTGTTTTTCCCGCGCACGATCCACCCGCAATCAAAACGAACAAAGGATTTGTTTTTTTTAACGACAGGCAATTGTTAATTCTCTCGACCACATTTTCAATAGACATTATTTTCCACCTCTCATATAAAAATTTTGTGATGTTAAGGGGCTACCCAAATTAATAATAATTTGGAATCTTATATCTTATAAGACGTGTGGAATTCTATTACAAAATGTCGTTTTTGTCAAAAATTACGCTTTATTATCAACTACCCGGCCATCGCTTATTACTGTTTGGTTTTGACTTTTTTCAAATAACTTAATTGTTTGTCGTACTAAATACGGGTGATTCGCATATAAATTGTTTATGGCATCAGAGTTACAAGTCATCCATTTAGCCTCTTTTGCATCGTCATTTTCTTTTAATAAAACCCCACTAGCTTCCTCATTTGTTAAATGAAGGTGGTAGGCATCAGTTTCCATCCAAGCATTGTCTGTATTTCTCGGGTCATCAACATAGCCCTGGTAAATTAAACTTGCTTTTTCAAAATCCAAATAAGCCGAGGCTTCTTCTCCCAGTTCTCTTCTTAATGTCGCCGTAACCCTTTCTCCTTTGTCGACCATTCCTCCTGGCAATGCCCACATTCCACAGTCTTTTCTTTTTATTACAATCAATTCCAAAAATCCTTGACTGTTTATTCTGGTCACTATCGGGTCAGCCGCAAAATTTGCTCCCCAACCACCAAGGACACCTCGACCTTCTATCCCTGTTGGTCCACGAGGGTTTAAGGGTCGCCCAAAAAAATCGGCTTGAATCAGCCCTTCATAACTTAAAAAAATATTTCTTTTTACTTTTTTATGGTCTTCAAAATCTGCCCATACAGGGTTTTCTAATACCTGTTTTGAAACAAAATAGGGAGGTTGATATTTTTGTCTGTCAACTTCTATCCAACTAGTTCCAACGTCGACTGGGTATCTATCGGGGTAGGAAAAGTGCTTCGGGTGTGTGGTTTGTGTCTTTGTTTGGGGTTCTCGTTCTGTCATGTTTATTGTGTATTATAAGATTTTTTATTATATAACAATTACAAAAAATTGATTATATATACATATATGTTAGAATATAGGCCGTCCGAACAGTACTTTAACAAGTAAAAAATAATTGAAAATATCGCGTTAGCTTGCGATTTCTATTCAACTATTTTTTACATAACCTACAGAAATATTTGACTAATGGCTTTTTGGGTATAAATCTTTGTACCCAGTAAGCCATTAGTCAGATAGTGACTAAATAATGTGGCAAGTGTGAAAGGAGTCTCCAAATGAACGAGGAACTGAAGAACAAACTTTTGGGTCTGGGACTCAACGAAGAGCAAGTTACCAAACTTACCGAACAAGGCCTGGCTGGCGAAAACGATTTCGTTGGCCTACCCGCACAGGAACTCATGACTGCAACCGGTCTCGGCCTGTTCGTGGCCAGGCGGGTTATCGCTGCCTTCAATCCGGTCTTGGTTGCCCCAGCCGCCCCAACATCTGAAGTTGGTGTATCTGCCAGCGACGAAATCCCCGAAGGCAAAGTCCCCACCTCCAACCAGGTGAACAGCTTCGCTTCACAATTCGGCATGGATCCGAACATGATTTCGATGTTCATGATGTCTGGTATGTCCAACAGCGCCGGCTTGGACTTCGATTTCGGCTCGATGATCCCGATTGGCTCGATTGCCAGCAGCTACACACCGAAAGTCCGCAACATGGTCTATGTCTTCATGAGTCAGATCGAAAAGAGTCTTGGTGGCACCCCCATCGTGGTAATCAATGCTGATGGCAGTGTCAACGCTGATCTGACTGCAAAGTACGTGGTGTCGCTTCAGGAAGGTTTTGAACCTTACGAAAACGGCATTTTCTACGGCGAAGACGGCGAATCCTATCAAATCATCAAGGTCGGTGTGGATGCTCAGAGTGTCTACGACGCTGATCCACTGGACAGCAGCAGAGCTTTGCAAAAGAACGGCATCGGCGTTGGCAGGCTCACCTGGAACAAAATCCCTCTGGATGTCAGACAGATGGTGTTCCTGGCTGTCAACGAAACCAGCGAGGTCAAACCCACTGATGGAGCCCAGGTCGCCAGACTGCGTGACAAGATCAAAGCTGGCGTCAGGCGCACAGATCTGCAAGGAGATATGCCCAAGGCATATACTCTGTACAACGAAAAACTCCGTACCGGCGCTCTGCCTACCCTGAGGATTCAGCTCTCCCGCACCACTACCAGGCGTCAAGAAACCATACCCCGTCGGCGCAATCTCCCTGAAGGAGGTCGGCCGGGCACAGGCTCTACGTTTCCTGACGGAAACTACTGACAGCCTTCGCCCTTTCCTCCTGGATTATATTGACATTCTGAGTTCATCCTCCGATGTTAAAGTAGCCGAATGGTTACTTCAAAACTATCGTCGGATGGACGAAGCTATGTTTTTTGATCCTGGTTGGGAAAATCTCAATCCCGAGGAAATTGTCGCCCTAAGGATTTATGCCCCCGAAAAGGTTTTTACCGAAGTTGCTAAAACCGGATTTTTCAACCGTGTGGGCAGTGATCCTCGATGGGCAGGCGTAGCCAAAAGTGTTTTCACTCCTAATGACTTTGTTTTTCTCAGCAATTTGCCTGAGGAAGACCGGCCAAAGGTTAAAATCCTTTTGGAATTCGCCTACAACAACCAGATCCGCAAACGGGATCCCAACGTCACAAAAATGACCTAAAGTCATCGACTCTCTGTAGGTTTAGCAGGATTTTGTTAGAAAAAAGACTAGTCGCTCTTGTTAGCACTATTCCCAAATCTAGCAAAATCCTGCAATCCCTTTATTTTTTTAAAATTATTTCCCAACCATTGGTTTAATCTATTTTTTAACAATTCTTTTTCTCCAATAAATCATTGTTGCAAAAGAAGAGTTGGTTAAAAATAAGCTCGCAATATAAAGAACAGTTGTTAAGCTATAGTTTTGCAAAGCTAAAAGACTTAAAAAATTGGCCACAGCACTCATTACAAAAGTACTTGGTGTTTCCGAAAATGGTTCCTCATATCCTTTTCTAAAAGTTGGCAAAAACCCAACAAAGTCTATTGTGGTCACAACAATAATTGCCCAAACCGGATTTTTGATATTTATATAAACAAGAATCGCAAACAATGAAGAAATTAAACAAAAAATATCAAATTTTGAAATATTTTTAGTACCGTATTTAAAAGATAAAAGAAAAATTGAAAAACAAAAAAAGGCTCCAATTGCCAAGGCCCAAGATCCATATCCCGCGCCATCTTTTAACTGAGCCATAACTCCAACGATTTGTAAAATTGTCCATATTAACCACGAATACATGTGTGGTTCTGTCTTTTTCTTAACAATATCTATTAGATAGGGAACAAAGCAAACAATGGCAACAACTGACGATATCAACCCAAAAAATAATTTAATATTCATAGTTAGAGTCTAACATCCAATCCAGCAATTTCTCTGATCAACGGCGAACTATTAACATATTATGTCCTATTTTTTACAAAATCTAGCAACAAAAAATGCATTCGTAGTGATCACAACAATTCCATAAATTAATGCCAATGACACAAAAGTTTCCTCTAGTCCGTTTTTCAAAATATTATTATTTAATACAACAAAAATAACTGTTAATCCCAGATTAAGTAATATATTAACTAAAACCACATTTTTCATAACTCATTGTAGAACAATTATTTAAAGGGTGTGAACCCAAAATTTTTCAATCCTTATAATCTTGATAAAATAAGCCATGAGGATAACCTCAAATTTTTTGGGACTCAGCCTAAAACGCGAAATATTTAAAGATCTTTTTGAGTGTTTAAAAAAGTATTTAAAAGAGAATGACCTTGAAGAAATCATTGAGATTCAAAATTTTTTGAGCCTTCATATTTCTGTATATTATTTTGGAAAAGTTATCACTGCCAGAAATCTAGAAAAAATAAAAATCGACCTCATTAAATTAAACAAAAAAGAAAATTCATTCCCGGTTTACATCGATCAGTTTAATTTCTTTGAAAGAAAAGGATTTAAATATTTAGGTTATTTATATCCTTCAAAAGATAAGTTTTTAGAAAAAGTTAATTTTATATTGAAACAACACTATGTTAGTGAGGTTGCCGATAATGAGTATTCAAAATACATTCCACATATAACTTTATTTAAAATAAAAGATCCTAAATTTCCCCAAAAACATATAGATTATATAGTATCAATTATTGATAAATATCTTAAGCAAACAAAGGAAAAAGATGTTTTCCAACAATTCAATCTATATTCAGTCGATTCTAATTATTCTCCCGAAAAACAAGAAGTAGTTTTATGATTAACTCAAACATTACACGAAGTGCGGGCTCAATGGTTCACAGGTGGAACCCCTTTTTGACTCTATAATCAAAACTTACCTCAAGCTAATTGAACTCGGATTTACCAAAATAGACAATAAAATTATATTTATTGATCAGGAGGTAAACCATGAGTAACTTTAAAACTTCATTACATAATGAAAATACTTTCTATCCTCAGTTTATTAATGATTTAAATGAGTGTAAAAGTGAAGTCATTATTGAAAGTCCATTTATTACTACCAAAAGAATGAAAACCTTATTCCCTGTTTTAAATCGATTAAATAATAGGGGAGTCAAAGTCTTTATAATCACTCGAGACCCTAAAGAACATAAATCAGAGTTTGAAGACCAATCGGAGACTGAAATTGAGGCATTTGAAGACGTCGGAATTCAAGTTTTTCTCTCAAATAGTAATCATCATCGCAAATTAGCTATCATCGATCGTAGAGTCCTTTGGGAAGGGAGTTTAAATATCTTATCGCAAACTAAAAGCAAAGAAATTATGCGCCGCCTGGATGGCGGCGGCTTCGCCAGGGATATGTTTAATTTTTTAAATTTTAAAAAGTATATTTATTAAATGTTATACTCCCAACATATGACTAAATTATCAAATGGGTATCAAATTACCCAAGCTGATGTTGATAGTGCTATAAAATACTTAAAATTTGTTGACAAGGTTAAAAATCCAACCCGAGAAGATGCGATCAAATTGCTAGAAAAGAAATACACTTTAATTCACTTAGCCGCACATAAAATTGTAGAAGATGAACAGTCCGGCAAAATTAAAAAGGTTAATCTGAAAAACAAATTAAAAAGGTAAGATATCGCCTGATTTTACTTTTAATACTTTAAGAATTTTTTCTAGTGTTTCAATAGTTGGATTTTCCTCATCCCGCTCAATTCTAGCATAGTAATTTCCGCTTATATCCGCCTTTTTGGCCACATCTAGTTGTTTTAAACCAAGTTTCAAACGAACCTCTTTCAATTTTTTACCAATCTTTTGAGGTGACATAAGAGAATTATATCTCAATTAAATGGTTTAAATACATAAAGTGTTATAATCCCAGTATCAAGAGAGACGGGTAGTGAACTGACACGACAATCCGTCCGACAACCCTTGTAGGTTGACAACTACAAGAAGGTGCCAAATTCAGCCCATAATGGGAAAGATAAGCCGAGTCATTTTTTTATTATTAAGGCCTTTCTCTTCATTACGGGAAAGGTTTTTTTATGAAAAAAAATGACAAACAGAGTCTTACTCTAGATGAGAAGCTTATTAAGTTAAGAAATGAATATCCGCTAATTCCCCATACTAACGCTAGTCGGATTTCTTCAATGGTTCACAGAATGAAAGCCGAACAAGAACTTCAAATTCCTATTAATCTTCGTTCTGGTTTTGCCATATCAACTGTCAATGGTAAACACACAAATGAAATGAATGTAGAAGAATGGGAAGATTTTTTTACAGCTTTATCAGGAGAGTTAAAAAGAGATTATCCAGAACTGTATCAACAAATATTCCCAGTTCCAAAAGGTTTAACAAAATGTCTTATCTGTGGTGAATATAAAGGAAAAACCAAGGCTAAATATCTAAATTGGGATTATCCTTCTGGTATAAATCCAAATCAAATTATTTCTACTTCATGTCTATGTGATGGGATTATCTGTCCTAAATGTCATATATCCAAAATCCACAAACCAGTTTCAAATCAATACGACCAAGAAACAAATTCAATTTGGCACAGTCCTTGGTTTGCCGCCCAGGCAGGCTGTCAAAAATGCCGTGATAAAAAATAATTATTTATTAATTAAAAAAAATATGAAACAATTATTTCCAACAGAACTTGCTAAATTATTAAGAAAAAAAGAATTATTTTCTAAAAAATCAGTTACTGAAAGAGAAACTCATGAACACGATTGGAAACAAGGATTTCTTTGGAATCCAGGTATGGGTTGTTTAAATTCTCGTGCTTGTCTTTATTGTCCAGATTGTGGAGAAAGGATGCAAATCCCGATGACTGATGAAATGCACACAGAAATAAAAAAAATTATAAATGAAAGATCAAAACTTTTCAAAAATGGTTAATTTTTATTGTGCCATAATTGAGTATGAATATTTATCTAGATATTGACGGAGTATTACTCGCAAACGATTTAAACAAAGCCAACTATTCTGATGAATTTATCAAACATTTGGTATGCAAATATCCCGTTTACTGGTTAACTACTCACTGTAAATGTAACCCTGTATTAACAGTTCGTTTTTTAGAAAGATTTTTTGATGAACCCACAATTAAATTAATGAAATACATTCTACCGACAAATTGGGATACCTTAAAAACAGAAGCCATTGATTTTTCCAAACCTTTTTTGTGGTTTGATGACGATCTATTTAGGGAAGAAAGAGAAATACTAAAACAACATAATTGTCTTAATTCGTGGGTAGGAATAGATATTGCCAAAGACGAGAATCAATTAGTAAAATATTTGGAAATTTAAAATGGAAATAAAAACCACTAAATTAAAATGGGAAAAATCCCAAAACGGTATCACTATGGATTTTGAGCTAGATGTCGCCATCCATCCTTTTAACAATGGCAAAATTGTTATTAATTATCCAGGTGCCGATGGTTCTATAAATGGCTACAACGACAAATACATTAAAATTGCCGATTATTTAGTTGAAAATAAAATTGGAGCTGTAGTTAGAATTCCCAATATTTCTTCTTTAGGTTTTGGTTGGGATATAAATCTTCGAGAAACCCTTTCTTATGTCTTAGATCATTCTAAAGAAATCTGTGGCAGAGAAGTACCAGAGATTTATTTAATGGGCACTTCTGCTGGAGCTGGTGCTATTGCTATGACAGCGTGGGAATACCCTGAAGTTACCAAAATCTTATTAACTGAGCCTGCAATTATATTTAGTGGTGAACACGGAGTTGAAGGGATAAAAGAATTTCAAGGTAAAATTGTAATTGTTGTTGGACAGGGAGGTAACGCCTTGGGCAAAGTAATAGGTGACAAATTTTTTGATTACTTCATCAAATCCAAACATAAAGAAATTTTTGAAATCCAAAACTGCGATCATCAATTTAAAGGAGAAATTAATGGCCGGATCTTTAGCCAAGCTCCACTTTATGCTTTTGGTGACAAAAAATTCATTTTTCCTGATCCAAATGGTGGTGTTAAATTATATGACTAGATATTTTTTTTAAACCCTTTGCAAATAATTTCTTCCTTATTTTCATTACCTAATATTGTTCCTTTG
>JAEHHB010000001.1 GCA_019248165.1 Candidatus Shapirobacteria bacterium S2_F12 | reverse complement strand
AAAATGGTAGACCAGCAGCTCAAACTATAGATCCTGAAACCGGAACTAAAATGTTCAAAATCTTATCAGCAGCTGATGCCGCTTTACTATAATAATTACGGTAAAATAAATTGACCTCTAAAGAAATTGAAGTGTCAAGTCCGATTTTTCGGACAGGAAAGTCTGGACCACAAAAAACACAGGATCTAAATAAGTAGGAGTCCAAGTGATTGGACGGCAATGCTACAGAGACGAGTAAGCGAACCGCCTTCGCAAGAAGATACGGCGAGCCCAAGTGAAACGAGCATCCTCCTGGTGGAAATCTTAAGATGGGGCGTTAATATCTAGTTTTTGAGAGCTCCAGGTAAAGAGAATAGATAGATGACACATAAACAGAATCCAGCTTAACAGTTTCTTTGGGGGTTTTTTGTGGGCTTAAACCTTAATACAGAGTTTTTTACGTTTTCGTCCTTTTGGACTCATCAGAATCGATACACATCGATTTAACGTTAATAGTCCGGCTCGAGGGATGAATGGGCAGATAGACTGCAAGCATTCACCCCTCTCCAGAGCCGACTATCAGACATAATGATGTCTTTTACTAAAAAGTGTCTTTTGGGTACTGGTTCAAAATGTTATTGACATATTCTGTTGACCGAGAAATTTCCCTGGTTAGATTGTCTAATTCTGAAGTGGTCAAAAGGACACCAATATTTAATTTTCCCATAATGGATTCAAGGCTTTGTTCTTTTGTTACCAATTCATTGCACTGTATCAGTAATTTATGCTGTTGCGTTTTGTTTCTTTCTATCCGCTTGTCATAATCTTCTGTCGACAGGTGGGAATCAGAGGCGGTTTTGATCGCAAGTTCGAGCTTTCTATTTTCTGAGTTGATTTCTTCAATCGAGGTTTCGGTGTCGTATCGGGCTTTTTTAATTGATGATAGAACTTGTTGACACTGGTGGTATTGAACTTCAATGTCCGATTTTTCTGATTTAACATTAGTTCTCTGAAACCAATTGGTTACCGATATCCAATGTTTACGAACAATCGGTATCAACCAGCCACCAATCAGATCTAAGACGTGTGACCTAAATAGATAGATCAAAAAAACTATTAACAGTACTATCCCAAAAATTTCTGTCATAAGTCCTCCTCTTGTGATTAGGCATTCATTGACAGGATTGTAGAAACTATTAGGACACCGACAATAATGATGACATAGGAATTATTGGCCTTTTCGTCTATCCAAAAACGAAGCTCATCCATACTATTCATACCTAATATTTTTGCAAATATCACAGTGAAAATAGTGGCAACAGCAAAACCAATACTTCCTCGAGTAAGTATCTGGTACAACAAATATTGTACCGATGAGTCACCCACGGAAGCAATCATTATGGCAACACTTGTAATCAAACCTACCAAGATAATGGCATAACTATCGTTGTAGTGAATCTTTAGTTTGTCTAACATGTTGGATAGTTTTGTGTCCAATACATGTTTAAAAACTACCCACACTTCAAGAAAACTGATTACAATGGCCAAGAGAAATTTACCCCCGATTTTTATAAAATACCCAGTAAGACTCTTTACGGTATCTTGAGTTACCTGAGTATTAGGGGCGACAAATTCCAAAGCAATGAAGAAAAGTACTCCGAGAAAAATAAACTCTAATAACAGAAACAACCAACCTTTGATACCTTTGGGTGAGATTTTTGAATTAGACATGTCAACAAGCCCTCCTTTTTTTTAGTTGATGCTGAGAATGTTTTGTTCTAGACTGCTCCCTAAAAATGTACCCAACCAACAACGATCGGTCCCGTTTTTGCAATCTTCGAGGTAAAACCTGTCTCCGTTGCCAAGTTGGGCAAGTATAAACCGAATGGCGGTTTTGTCATTGAGGTGACAACTTCCACTCCTGTTTGCGTAGATCAAATAACCGATGTCAATAAACGACAATTCCATCCCTTGCCATTGAAATGAATAGCTACCTGGGGCTTGATTTCTTTTACCAAATTCAATAGCGTGAGGGACAAATTCTTTGGCTGATTCGCCTGTTAAAATTGTGGGTCGGTCAAAATAGTAGAATCCATAGTTTAGCCGGATTATCATAGTGTTGTTGTCCAAAAAGAACACTGGATAGGACTCTCCCTTAGGATAAAGCTGTCCATCCTTGAGATTTTGGGCAACAAGAACCCCGGTTCCTTTGATCTTAAATTGATTAACCGGAGTCTTTTCGATATCAGGGGTAAATTCAACAATGTTTCCAGTGGACGACCCCATGAACTTATCAGTTAAATTATTATTCATACTTATCTCCTTTCGAATTTGTTAATTACCAACCATCACTGCCGCCCCAACTGTCGGAACCAAAATCCCAACTGTCGGAACCCCAACTGTCGCTTCCCGAATCAAAACTATCAAATCCCCAACTGTCGGAACCAAAATCCCAACTGTCGGAACCCCAACTGTCTTGACCGAAATCCCAACTAGAACCCGAATCGTTTCCAAAATCATAGTCGTAATTTGATCCAAAGTCAGAGTTCGATCCCGAATTACTATTCGAATCGGAGTTGTAACTTGAGCCTGAATTGTCGCTATTACCGCCAAATCCCCAACTCCAACTCCAAGGCCAACCAAAAAGATTTCCGTTTGAACCTTGGGGCTGTTCTGAATTACTTTCAACTGAAGGATTAGGACTGCTTGTAACCGCTGTTTTTTCGGTTATTGAATAGTCATTTCTATTTGACTGGAAGACACCCAAAAAAAGCAATCCACACAAGACAACAACGACGACAAAGATTAGTGACACAATCCAAAACCGCTGCTTCATTTCCTGACACCTCTTTTCTTAGTTTGTTTTTTTGTACCTATTTTTTGTTAAACCATCAACAACATTCTCCTTTTTATAGACTCCACTGAAAATAGAAATATACTGTTTCTACTCTTAGTAGAGTCTATAAAACTGTTGACATGATAATAAACACTCTTTAGTTTGTTAAAGTTCTAAAAATATTAAATTATACGTTGCTATACACGTATTTTTGATATTTTTATTGTCGCGGGATTATAACTTTAAACACATAAATTGTCAATATTATAGGTAACAAAATTATTACTTAACAAGAAATAGGTGTCTTTTTACTAAGGCGCAAAAATTATTTTTTTTCAATTAGTACTTTAAAAATAGTTTGAAGTGTTAAAAATAAGGGTAAAGCTAGTATTGCTCCAACTACACCACCGAGTTTGGCTCCAGAAGCAATTAGTAGGATTGTTACTAAAGGATTAAACCCGACGGTTTGTTTCATGATACGAGGAACAATAATATTGTTTTCTAGCTGTTGAATAATAGTACCAACAACAACTGAGAGTATCCCAGTGAGAGGAGAAATTGTAAAACCGACTAGCGCCGCTAAAGCTGTTGCAACAGTCGGTCCGATTGATGGCACTGCTTCAAGAAGACCAGCAAATATTGCCAACGGAACTGCGTATCGAAGTCCTAAGATTGTATAACCAATATAAGAAAGAGCCCCAATTATGGTCATTAAAAATAGTTCTGCATTGACCCAACTACCCAGCCTAGTTTCTAATTTTTCAACTATGGCAACAAATTTTTCTTTACCTGGTTCACCAAACATATCAAGACCGTATTTTGAAAAATTCTTTTTTTCAAGTAAGAGATAAAAAGTCAAAAATAAAATTACAAAACCAGAGACGACATTTGATACGATTGATATTGCAATTTTAGCAATACCACCTGGAATATTTTCTAATATTTTAAATTGTGACGATAGATCAACAGCGTCAGAACCAAAAATTTTAATATTTTTTAGGGCTTGAGGGAGAGTCTGAATTAGACCAGTGGTTTGTTCCGTTAAAATTGGAACGATCCCGGCAACAACAAAAGAGATTACGCTTAAAATAATTATATATAAAATTAATATTCCAAGAGGTCGAGGAATTCGGTATTTTTCGAGCCGGGTTACAGCTGGATTTAGGGCTTCCATTAAAACAAAACTAATGAACAGTAAGACGATTAAGGTCCTAATTTGCCACAAAACAACAAGCCCTAATAAAAATAATACCGTAAAGACAATATTCTTATAGGAAATTTCTATTTTCTTGTTTTTCATAGTTTATTGTACCATTTATCTACGTGTCTAAAAATATTTTCTTGAAATTTATTTTTGGTAATATCAAAGAAAAAAGCATTTGTTTTTGTTTTAAACCAACAAGTTTGACGTCGGGCATCACTATGTTCAGCATAAGACCAGAGTTTCACTAAACCCCTCAGCCCTTCGGGCAGCTCCCCTTGATGAAGTGGAATCTTGATTACTTTTTTATTATTTTCGAAATACGGACGAAGGCATTGATACGCGGCAATTTGCATCCCAGGATCGGTCCATTTATATTTCTTTAATAATCTTCTTATTTCGTCCAAAAACCCAATTTCCATCCGCTTGTTAACACGAGCGTCAATACGCTGGTAGAGGATTTCAAGGGGGGCGGTGAGGGAAATGTGTAAGATGTTGAAACCCTCTGTCCTTCGGACATCCCCCTTAAAAAGGGCAACTTTTTTTCGAGAAAATAATTTTATTTCGATTTTGCGGGTGAGACGATAGTGATTGTTGACGTCAGAGTGATTAAGTTTGGAAAATTCATCTTTGTCGAGATATTTATATATTTTTTGTAAAGTATTTAGGGAAAAATATTTAAAAATAAAACGCAAGAATTTGTTGGGTTTTATAGAAAAAGTGTTGTAGTGTGGATTAATCAAAGAATCAATATAAAAACCACTACAACCGACCAAAATCGGGAGTTTGCCTCGGGATTGAATTTCTTTGATGGTTTTTAGACCAATTTTTTGAAAATCAGCAACAGAAAATTTTTTGTCAGGGGTAATAATGTCGATTAAGTGAATTGGGGTGCCATTTGGCTGATCTTTACCAGTACCAATATCCATACCCTTATAAATTTGACAGGAGTCTCCCGAAACTAACTCACCGTTATATTTTTTTGCTAATTTAACGGCTAGATCAGTTTTACCAGTAGCTGTCGGGCCAGAGATTATTAAAAGTTTGTTAAACATTAAATCGAAATTCGACGATGTCGTCGGGATGCATAATATAATCTTTACCCTCGTGGCGGAGAAGTCCTAGCTCTTTTGCACCCAACCAGCCGTTATGTTTGACGAAGTCACCATACGAAATAATTTCTGCCATAATAAATCCTCTCTCAAAATCAGTGTGAATAGCTCCTGCAGCTTGTGGGGCAGTTGAACCTTTTTTAATTGTCCACGCTCGGGCCTCTTTTACGCCTGCAGTGTAATAAGACTGAAGACCAAGAGTCTCATAGGCTTTTTGGATAACTCGTTCGAGTCCGGACTGTTGAACACCCAATTCTTTGAGGTAGGAAAGTCGCTCTTCCGAAGACAATTCAGATAATTCGAATTCAATTTTGGCACAAACAGGAACCACGCTTTCCCAATTTGAAATTTTTAATTTGAAATTTTTAATGTCAATGTAGGTATTTTCGTCAACATTGGCAACTATAAAATATGGTTTGGTGGTTAATAAAAAAAATTCTTTTAATAAATCTTTCTCTTCATCATCATATTGGAGATTGACAGCTAAAACGCCTTTTTCTAATTCGCTTTTAAGCCTTTTTGCTAACAAAAATTTTTTACTATTTTTTTCTTTGGGGTTGTTTTGATTAGTTGAGATAAATTTATCAATCGTTTCCAGATCTTTGATTATTAATTCAGCACAAATAACTTCAAAATCATTCTGAGGATCGATAGAGCCCTCTTTAATAATATTAGTATCAGAAAAAGCCCTTATTACATGACAAATAGCGTCGCAATCACGAATATTGGTTAAAAATTTATTACCCAGACCTTCGCCTTGTGAAGCTCCTTTAACCAGTCCAGCAATATCCACAAATTCTACTGCAGCAGGAACAATTTTATCTGTTTTAACTATGTTTGCCAGAACAGGCAATTTTTCGTCAGGAACTTCAACCACGCCAACATTTGGATCGATGGTACAAAAAGGATAATTACTAGCGTCAGCAACTTGCTTGCCCAATAAAGCATTGAAAAGTGTTGACTTGCCAACATTGGGTAGCCCAACAATTCCGATAGATAATTTCATAAGTCTATTTTACCAAAATTTAGGCTTATTATTGGTAATAAAATCAAATACATTTACAGGGACTAAGTTTTGCCATTGATAATTTTGGTCTAAAATCATTTGACGGATATTGGTGGCACGGATTGGTAGAATTTTTGGAGTAATAATTTCAAAATTATGACCATAATTATTAAAACAATCAGAGGTGTAGTTATTGTCAGTAAAAAGACAGGTGTTGGATTCGTTTATTAACGGGAAATAACTTTTGACGTGTTTGGCATATTTTGGGGGGTTGTGAATATCTGGAATAATTTTTAGTTCGTAAGGAAAATTTAAAATATTTAGATTGGGAATTAGAAGAGATTCTACCTGTTTGGCGGTCAGAAAATTTTTATCATCGATAATCTCAGCGTCACCAATACCGATTAATAATTTTTTGATTCCGGATTTAATTACTTGATTAATAAATTGGAGATGATGAAGACAGGGAGGCTGGAAACGGCCGATGATTAAACCAAATTCCTTTTTTGTTTTCATTGTTGAACTGAAATTATCTGAGGAAGTTTACGCTTATGTTCGGAATTTTTTATTAAATCTTGAATTTTAACTTCAGCTTCTGGGTCAGTGTGCTTACCTTGTAAAAATCTGTCTAGTTGGTTATATGTGAAACCAAATTCGTTTTCATCTGTTTGATTTGGCCACAGACCAGCGGTCGGTTGCTTATCAATTATTTTTTGGGGGATATTTAAAATTTTTGAAAGTTCATAAACCTCTGATTTATACAAATCAGCAATCGGCTCAAGGTCACAGCCACCATCGCCAAATTTTGTATAGTACCCGATAGACATCTCTGACTTGTTGGTAGTACCAATAACTAATCCGTTTTTATGATTGGCATAAGCATAAAGTATAGCCATTCTTGTACGAGACATTAAATTGGCCAAGACAAATTTGTTAGGAGAAATTTTATATTTATCAACTATAGGTTTAATGTCTTTTTGATAATATTTTATATTTAGTTGTTTGACCACAGAAAATGAATCAAGGATATCTGACTGACGACCGTATGGCATCAAAATACCAAAAACCCTCTTATTCCCTAACGCCTTGACACATAAAAAAGCAGTAAGAGCTGAATCTATACCTCCAGAAATACCTATAAAAACATTTTTTTTACCGACATATTTTTTTATTCCATCAATAATTTTTGATTCAAGGTTTTTTATATCTCTCATGGTGTATTGTATCAACAAAAAGCTCTCCGAAATATCGGAGAGCTTTAAAAATTTCAAAAGTGAAATTATTTGACCATTTTCTTGATTTTGGTACCAGGAATGTAGCGAGGCATTCTTCGGGCAACAATTTTTTTGGCTTCTTTTGAATTGATAGCTTTAATGGTTTTAGCTTTGAACATTTTGGTTTTGAATGTTCCAAAACCAGACAATTTAACAGTTTCGCCATTGGCGAGTGTTTTCATAATTTCACTGAGGAAAGTTTCGACTGCTTGTTTGGCAGCTTTTTTACTAAGCTTAGCTTTTTGGGACACTGATTCGATAAGATCTTTTTTGGTCATTTTTTATTATTTTTAATTAATAATTATTTTAATAATAACGAATTTATTGGAAAATGCAAGTGATTTTAGTCATCTTTTACCGCATTTTTGTTGATTTTATTACCAGTAATAATACTGTTCACTCTCAGCTCACGAATTACGGTAACCTTTATTTGACCAGCCCATTTGGCTTCTTCTTCCAATTTTTCGGCAATATTTTGACTTAAAACTTCTGACTCGGAATCTGAAACCATTGATGGTTCCACAATTACAACCACTTCTCTACCAGCTTGATAAGCAGCCACACTAATAACACCCGGGAAGGCTTTGGCCACCTCTTCAATATTCTTCATCCTTTTTAAATACTCTTCATGAACTTCATAACGAGCCCCAGGTCGAGCACCAGAAGCAGCATCTCCAATATACACGATGACCGACTCAACCGAGGAAAACTCTTTATCTTCATGGTGTTCGGCAACACAGTTAATAATTTTATCGCTGATTTTATATTTTCTAAGTAAATCAATTCCTAAATCAACGTGTGTACCCTCCTGATCAGCAACTACTTTACCAATATCATGAAGTAATGCACCTAATCTGACAGTGTTGATGTCGGCTTTTAATTCATAAGCGATTCCTAGAGCAATTTTGGTTGCTTCAATAGTGTGCTTGGCTAAATTTTGACCATATGAAAATCTAAATTTATACTTTCCAATTTCTTTCATCAAGTCGATAGGTAAATTAAATGCGCCGACCTCTTGACAGATTCTCTTGCCTTCATTGATTAAAATTTTGTCGATTTCAGTCTTTGTTTGGGCAACAATTTGTTCGATTTTGAGAGGTTGAATTCGGCCGTCTTTAACTAATTTTTCAAGTGATAAACGAGCAATTTCACGTCTAGTTGAATCAAATGAAGAGATTCGGATATCATTGGTTTCATCAAGCTCCAATTCAACACCAGTAGCCTTTTCAAAAGCTCTAATATTGCGACCTTCCCTACCAATAATTTTCCCTTTTACGGTTTCGTCTGGCAAAGAAATAGTTGAAACTGTGTATTCAGCTACATAATCAGTCAAACCATGACGAATATTGTCGACAATAATTTCTTTGGTAATTTCCTCTTCTTTTTGACGTATTTCATCTTTGGCTTCTTCGATTTTTTTGGCAATCCAACTAACCATTTTTTTCTCAGTGCTACTTATGACTAATTTTTTAGCCTTTTCGACATCTAGGCCAGAAATAGCCTCTAATTTGTCCAATTGTTTTCGATATAGGTCATCAACACTGTCGAGTTTCTTTTTTAAGTCTAAAGATTGTTGATCTAATGATTTTTCTTTTTGGATTAAATAACGTTCTTTTTCATCAAGAGAAGTTAATCTTCTAAAAATTTCTGATTCTTTGGCTTTGGCCTCAGATTCAATTTTTTTGGCGTTTTGCAATGAAGCTTCAATTTGGGCTTCAATTCTTGAAGTATCTACAACGGTTGCTGGCGGGGCAATTTTGGTAGGGGAAAAAACTACCCGATTCTTTTCGTCATTTGATTCCTCGGTCGGCTGGCTAACAACTGTCTTGCTACTACTTTTTGTAATATTTTTTTCTTTTTTTGATGTTTTCGAATTATCAACAGGGGCAGAAAAAAGACCCTTAACTTTCGTAAGGAAAAAATCTAACATGTAAACCTCCAATTACTTTTTATGACACAAAAATACCTATAAAGACGCCGAAATTGAAAACTTAACTAACATATTGAGTGTACAAATAAAAAGTATAAAAATTTAATTTAATAATTAATAAGTATAATTAAAAGTCAGTATATTTTACTGTAAAGAGAGATATTCGTCAATCGCAGTTTTTATTGTAGAAACAGAGAAGCCTTTGCGAAAAAGTGAAGCATAGAGTTTGTTTTTATAGTTGTAATCGGATAATAAGTTTTGATCAAACTTCTTTTTGATTAAAAAATTTTTTATAGTTTCTACTTCGTTTGTTGAAGAAATTTTAAATTTAGAGACATCTACCCCTTGTTGCTGTAATAAATACTTAATTTGAACGATTGATTTAGATTTGTTTTTTTTAATAAAATAATCAACAAAATCTGATTCGTCTAAAAATTTTTTGTTTTTTAATTCGTCGATTATTTGGCGAGCGACCAAATCAATATTGGTTCCTGATAATAAATTAAATTTATGAGTTGTTCTTTTTAAGAAATTTTTTAGTTTATAAAATAAAACTTTTTCAGTTTTTGGTGAGATAGCGACCTGACGTAAGGCATATTCTTTACCTAAATAAAGAAGTGAAAGAAATTTAATTTTTTCCATGACTTCTAAATTTAGTTCTTGGTTTTTGACAAGCGACAAGCGAACTATGTCGTCGATAAAAAATGGTAAATAGTTTTTATCTGAAAAAACGAGATTGACTCGATTTTTTATCCGGCTAGTTTTTATATTGACAATAGAAATCATTACTCTTGGTCGTCTTCTTTAGAAGATTTTGAAGAATTGTCAGCCTCAGCTGCATTTTGAACTTTTTCCCATATCTTATCTCGATATTCTTTGGCCGTTTTGGGATTTTCTTTGAAATGTTTTTTTACACCTTCCCGACCTTGGATATTTTGGTCACCAATTTTAAAGAAAGCGCCAGATTTTACAACAAACCCATATTGAACAGCCAAGTCTACTAGTCCGCCAAATACAGAAATCCCCTCGGTATTCATAATATCAAACTCACACTCTTTAAAAGGTGGTGCAATTTTGTTTTTGATGATTCGAGCTCGGTGTTGAGAACCAATAGGATCACCTGAAGAAGTTTTAATATTGGCAATTTTCCGTAAATCAATTCTGACTGATGAATAAAATTTTAGAGCTAATCCACCAGGAGTAGTTTCAGGGTTGCCAAACATAACGCCGATTTTTTGACGGATCTGATTGGTAAAAATAACAACTGTTTTTGATTTGGAAATGGCACCAGTAAGTTTTCGGAGAGCTTGAGACATAAGACGAGCTTGGACACCCATCATCGAGTCCCCCATTTCACCTTCGATTTCGGCTTTGGGAACCAAAGCAGCAACTGAGTCGACCACAATTACGTCGACTGCGTTTGAGCGAACCAAGGTTTCAACTATTTCTAAAGCTTGTTCACCATTATCAGGTTGTGAAATTAAAAGACTATCAAGATTGACACCAACAGTAGCAGCGCGAGTAGGGTCAAGAGCGTGTTCTACGTCAATAAAAGCACAGGTTCCACCCATTTTTTGAGCCTCAGCAACTACATGCAAACATACAGTTGTTTTACCAGAAGCTTCGGGGCCAAAAATTTCTGTGACTCGTCCACGAGGCAAGCCACCCACGCCAAGGGCAATATCTAAAGGTAAACAGCCAGTTGGGATAACTTCGACAGTCATATCAGCCCGTTTTTCTCCCATTTTCATAATGGCACCATCACCATAAGCTTTAGTAATTTGCTCCATAGCAACTCGAATAGCTTCATTTTTTTGACTTTGATTACCGCCAACAGGAGAACCTTTTTGAACTTCTTTTTTCTTTTTCATAATATTTAAAATTTTATTGATAACAAGTATATTGATAACAAAGTTGACTATATCAAGTCAAGGTATCAAAACACGAACAAAAGACGAAGACCTAGTAAAATTAATATAATATGAGTAAAATAGCTAGTACTTCGGGGATTGGCGCAATTGGCTAGCGCGCACGGATGGGGTCCGTGAGGCTGCAGGTTCAAATCCTGTATCCCCGACTTTTTTTTATTTATCAAGATAGGGATGTCACAAATGTAATATCGAATAAGGCTTGGAAAAGAAGTCTTGTTTTTTATTTATACCTTAAAGCATCGAGAGGGTTGAGTTTAGCAGCACGACGAGCTGGGAATAAACCACCAATTAACCCGACTGAAGTAGACAGAATTATGATAAAAAACATAAACCACAGTGGGTAAGAAAAAAGATTTAGAGCTTCACCACCTAGACTACGAGACAAAAGATTAATAATCATTTGGAATAATTGACTAAGGATTACACCCAATAAAATACCACTAAACCCTCCCAAGAAACCAATCATTAGAGACTCCCCTAAGAATAACCACATTACATCACTCGGGGAAGCACCAATGGCTCGCATAATACCAATTTCATTTGTCCTTTCAAGTAAAGAAATTGTCATTGTGTTAATTAGTCCAATTGCAGCAACTATAAGTGCGACCGTACCAAAAACACCAAGAACTATTTGAATTATTCCAAAAATTTTATTAGCTTGATCGATAGTATCGGAAAGAGCTGAAACTAAAAAACCCATAGAGGTTAGGACTTCTCTAGATGTATTAAGGTTTGATTCATTATCAATCTTAACTTTAACTGAGCTGTATTCGTTAATTGTCAGAACAACATCATTTTTTTGAATAAAAAGACAAGCTTGAGTATTAGCGTCTTCGATAACCCCAATAATTTCAAAATCTTTTTCTAAATCTAAAGCTTTAACTTCTTCAACCATACTTTCACCGTCAATTTCGGGGATAAATACTGTGGCTTTAATTTTTTTACCAATTAAATCACTACCATTGAGATTAAAAAGATCGGCAACACTTTTGTTGACAATAACTTTATTTACATCAGATGATTCAAAGTTTCGACCAATTTTTGGAGTGATACCGTCAAACTTTAAATAATTGCTATCGATAATATTAACCATAGCTTCTGAAGTAAGATCATTTATAGTTAAATTACCAGCGTAGGCAACATAAGGGCTTATTTTATCAACATGCTTGATGGAAGAAATTTTGTTTAAAGTATCTTGGTCTAGTTTAATCAATTCGGAATCAGGAGACATGACGTCAAGGCTCAGAAGAGAATCTGTAGTTGTAATTTTTTCAAGTAAACTTGCTTGTAATCCATAACCAAATGAAACTAAAAATAATACTGCTCCAATAGCAACAGATACACCTAAAATTGTAAAGAAAATTCTTGATTTTCTATTTTTAAAATTTTGTAAACTGATTTCAATTAAATCTTTAGCTCTCATTATCTCTAAATTTCTTTTTAAATAAAATAAGTTTAATTTCCCTGCAAATTTTTTTAACTGTTGAACTATTTAACCCTAACCCTCCCTGACTCCAAGGTTGGTCAATTTTTTGGTTGAATCTATTTTCGGTTAGCTTAAAGGTAAAACGGTCAGTTAAAAATTCTTCCAATCTTTGAAATTGATCATAATTTAATTTTAATTTATATTTTTCTGTTAAATAAGACTTGATCAATTTAACTCTTTTCTCCAAATCAGACTCTGTATTAACCTCTTGGTTTACAATATTGACGTTTTTCACTAGTTGTTGAACTTTTTGTCCAATTTGTTTGGCTGTTTGACTGTAAAGATTAAAACCACCATCTTCAAGTGGTTTATCGAACAAACTAATTAATTGTTTTTCACTAATCTCGCCTTTTATAAAACGAGTGATAGTTTTCTCCATTTGTTGTTGAGTCTCAATGGAATAATCAGAAATAATATGATTTAAAATCAGCTTAGATTCTATTTCACTTTTATCTAAATACGGATAAGCCTTGAGGAGGGAGTCAGCATCATTGCTTGATAAATTTCGGTCAACTCTTTTATTTTGAACAATACTTTCGATTTGGCCATCTTTCATGAAAAAATTTCGGTCTGAATACTGTAAATCTTTGGGGTTGTGAGAAACATGAATAATTGTCTTTTTTTCTTTTTGATGAATATCATCAAGTAGTTTTAAGACTATTTCAGAATTTTTAGAATCTAAATTTCCAACTGGTTCGTCCGCCAAAAGAATTAGAGGATCATTTACAAGCGCACGAGCAATAGCAACTCGTTGTTGTTGTCCACCAGACAATTGAGAAGGTTTTCGTTTGGCTAAGGATTCGATACCAAAACGCTTCATTAACTCTTCGGCCTTTAATACTCTTTGATGAACATCCGTACCAGAAAATATTTCAGGCAACATAACATTGTTGATAATATTAAGATGAGGAATTAGATAATAAGCCTGAAAAACCATGCCAATTGTGTACCGATGAAAATCAACCAGTTTTTGTTTAGTTAATTCATGTGGTTTTTTTTGATCAATTATAACCTCCCCAGATGTTGGAAATTCAAGTCCGGCAATAGTGTAAAGTAAGGTTGACTTGCCACATCCAGATGGCCCAAAAAAAGTCACATATTCACCTGGATAAATTTCTAAATTAATATTTTTCAGAGCAGTGAACTCGTTAAGTTTACCTAAATTGTAAATAACATTAAGATTCTTTATTTCTATTAATGGTTTCATTTCTTTCCTTTTGTAACAAATGAAAAAGACTCCATAAAATTGTCAATAATAAGGTTAATGACTGACTCTTGAGTTTTCGGTGTCATGATTAAAAAGTCCTTAGAAAGAGATTTATTGCCGCTAGAATCAGTGCTCTCAACTTTAAATTTATAAACCTTACCTGGTTTAAAGTTGGTAGTAACTACTATATGGTCGACAACATAAGATTTATCAAGATTACTAGACTGAGATAAATCATCAGACATCCCCTCATTATATAAAATTCTAGAAGTAGATGGTTTGTCTGTTTTCCAAGAAATTATGGTTTGGACTTGTTCAATAGAACCTGAGATTAACGCATTGGATACACGAACATTACTTATAATGGGTGGCCCAGAACTTGTTGTGGTAGAGAAAGGAAAAAAAGATTCTTTAGAAAGAGTACCATCTTTGGCTACTGTTATAACTTTTAATTGATAATTATTTGATGCTTGTAGTAGATCAGTCGCGAATTCGTGGTTACGATTAAAACCTTTTTCTTCAAATTTAGTAAGGGTTTTGCCACTCTCGATATCAATAACTTCGACCATGGCGCGGGATTCGAAAGTAGTAGACCAGTTGGCGCTAACAGACTTTTGTCCTAATTCGGTAAAACGAAAATCTTTAACTTCGGAGTTAATTGAAAGAGTAGTAAAAGTGAAATCATCGCTATCAGCCCAGTTTCCATATTCGGATTTTGACCTAACTTCATAATGATAAACAGTATTTGGGTTTAGATTTTTGATGGTAACTGAGTGATTAGTAACCCACTCATCAGGGTTTCCGACAAGAGTCATATAAGGGTTGTCTTTTTTGGAATCGTATTGATCTTCTGGAGCATAAGCAACTATTGAATTAGATTTTTTATCAGTAGTCCAGGTAACAGTAATACTGTCAACACCCGGGTCAACAGTTATATTATTTGAGGAAATTGAAGGAGAAGAAACAATTTTTGGAGACATAGAATTCATTTTATCAATGAAATCGTCTTCTGAGATTGAAGTACTAGGCAGGATGTCTATTACTTTTTTTACAAACTCAACCGTGCCGTTTTTAATTCTATCAAGGATTGAATCTTCGTCCCTTAAATCGTCTGAATCTTCCGTTGTGGTTGCACCAATATTGAGTGTCGTAAAAGTACCAGAAGCAGAAACTGATTCAGCCTCTGAGGAATCTTTTGATCGAACCCGATAGTGATAAGTTGATTGAGACAAGAGATTTGGAAGAGTAACTTCGTGCGATTGAGTAAGGGTGTTGTTTCCAAACCAATTAACTGAATCTTCATTTAGCCAATATTCAACAAAAGAATTGGCAGAAGTGTCAGTGTTCCATTTAACTCTAGCGGAATTGGTGGCAACATTATTAGTAACAATTGATGAGATGACTGGAGGGGCGTGACCACTTTGGGTAATAAAATTGTAACCAGAACCGCTATTATCATTAATGGTCGTATTTCCTGAAGAATCGGCTGATTTAATTCTCAATAGATAAGAAGTTCCTGGGCTTAATCCAATTAAGGTAACGGAATGATTGGTGGTCAAAGAAGAACTGCCTTGTTCAGATGAATAACTAGAATCAGTAGAAAATCCAATGTAAGAAGTTGATAGCTCGTTAGTTTCCCAAGTAATAGTAACTGAATTTTGTAAAGGTAAACCAACATCGATATTGGAGATTACTGGTGGAGTGATGTCGGCTGGATTAGAAGCTGTGATAAAAGTATAGCCAACACCAATAGTTTCATTGTTGGCAGCATCTTTGACTCGAACGCGATAATAATAAGTTGATTGGTGAGAAAGACTATCCGGAAGATTGATAGTGTGAGTGGTAGTGTCTGTGTTGTTTCCGTAGATACTACCGTAACTATCAGTCAAACCATACTCTACAAATGAAGAGGCAGTTTCGTCGGTGGTAAAACTAATAGTTGCGGAATAATAAGTTATGTCAGAGACGGAAACTCCAGAAATAGTTGGACTGGTGACATCTGATGGGTCAGCTAATGTGGTAAAAGAATACTGGGTAGAAATGGTCTCGTTTGATAAAGAATCAGCTGATCTAATTTTGTAATAATAAGTAGTTGAAGGAGATAGTGACCTAAGAATGACAGTATGAGATGTGACTAAATCAGCTTGTCCAAAAATATTACCCTGGGTAAAACCTGATTGAGTAGAATATTCAATAAAAGAACTGGATAGCTCATTGGTAGCAAAACTAATAGTGACCCCGGTAGGAGTAATATTAGAATTATTAACTGTGGAAATGGTTGGGCCGGAATTATCGACAGATAAGGTAGTAAATGAACTTACAGTAGTTTCGGTTATGTTTCCAGCAGCGTCAACTGAGCGAAGTTTGTAAAAATAATTTGTAGACGGAGATAGACCAGATAAAGTAACACTATGGCTTAGACTATAACCATCGACACCTTTAGTTGTTTCAAAGTTATCATTGGTTAAGGAATACAAGACGGTGGTGGTGGCTGTTTCGTTGGTAGACCAGGAGATGGTGGCGGAGTTTTCATCAACATTATTAGTACTAATACCACTAATAATTGGAGAAGTTGTATCACTAGGGGTACTACCAGTAACTTGAATAACGGTAGTACCGACAGATTCATTGTTTAAATCGTCAAAGTTACTTACCTTGTAAGTATATTCTGTTTGATTGGCTAAAGAATCTTTTACTAAATAATTAGTGTTGACATTGTTAATTGTTTGATCCAAAACAAAGACGCTACCATCAAACCTGTAAATTTTATAACCAATCCAGTCAGGATCAATACTAATTGGCCAATTAATAAAAATCCGATATTCATTATTTTCCTCATTTGAAATATCTTTGGATAATATTGAAGAGGGGTTGCTTGGTGGGGTGGTATCCAGTTGAATTGTGTCTGAATAGACATTCGACTCGTTGCCATATATATCCTTAAATTGGGCATAAACAGTTTTGACACCATCACCTACTGGAAGTGTGAACCCAACCGAAGCAACATAATCTTGATAATTAGCCCCCGTAAAAGAAGAATTAGTAGAATAACGAACTAAAAGATTAGAGTCGTCGGTTGCGGAAAAATAAAGTGTAACTCCACTATTATTAGTTTTATCTGTATTTAAAGAGGTGAGTTGATTGTGATTAATATTAATTCCCGTTCCCCCGCCTTCTACAGTATTTATTGTCGGCTGTTTAGTATCAAAATAAAAAGCATCGGAAGTAACGGCGGTGGTATTATTGGCGGCTTCGTGGTCGTCGACAATAACCCTAATTTTCATAGTTGTAAACGTGTCAGGTAAAACAGATGAAGCATCCCAAACAGTGGCCGCCTCAAAATAAGTTGAATTATCAGATAAGGTGATCGGATTGTTTGTGGTATATCCAGTCAGTTGATCTGGTGTAATAGTGTTCCAGTTTACACCATTATCAATACTGTACTGAAAAGACGGCCATAATTTGTATTGATTTCCTTCAGACCCCTGATCAGTGTCAATATCACGAACTTTATAGAGAAAATTTAGTATTCCAGGAGTGGCGGCTCGAGTGATGCCAAATCCATCCGTTTGATACGTTGAGTCAAACTGAGGAGGAGCGTTGACCACATAAGTAATAGAGGCATCGTACAGAATTGGAGAAAAACTATTATTAGTGGTTTCTAGTATTGTTTTGTATTGAACCCACCTATCAGCAGACTGGTCTTTTAAGATATTAGGCGTAACCGTCCCTAAATTATTTGTAAAATAAGTCGATGAAGTGCCATCAGGCCCGATCCAGTCTTGTGCCACTAAACCCGACATTTCAGCAGAAGTACGAATCTGAAATTTAACCGATGTATCGGTAGGAGTACTTTTTAACCAGGTAATATTAGATATTAAATTTTCATTAGTTTCTGAGTCGTATGGAGAAGAAATTAAAAAACCAGAATCACTAAATGATTGATATTTAAATTGAACTAAACCGAGTGACGGGGTGGCCAATGAATTTGTCGTTTCTAATGTTGCACGATACTGAACATATTGTAAAAGACCAAGGGTTGGATCTGGGCTATAAGAATCGTTAGTAAAATAAGTATTCATTCCGCTCGGGCCAAACCAACTTGCTGAGGACAAGCCTATTTCTGAGGCAGCTGTTTTAAATTCAAGCTTAATTGTTGTTCCAGAGGGTTTAGTTGTACCTAACGCTAAATAAAATAATCCACCTTCTTTGGTTAAATTTATAACAGGTGAAACAAAAGTCCCTTGACTAGCAAAGCCAGTTAAAAAAAGTTGGGCATCACCAGTGTTGTTAAGCGTATTTACAGGAATATTAGTATTGGTAGTACTATTATTACCTAAACGTCCACTGCCATTATTACCCCAACAAACTACCGAACCATCAGTCTTTAGAGCACAACTTTGATAAGCGCCATTAGTTACTATACTGCCAGTAGAAATATTACTTACGGTGACAAAAGTGCTAATTCTATGAATATTAGTACCATCTCCGAGCTGACCATCGTCGCTACCACCCCAACAAACAACGCTACCGTTAGTTCTCGTGGCACAGCTATGATAGTAGCCTGCACTAACATCTTCAGCATCTGTGATTCCTGTTACTTGAACAGGAGTTGCTTGTGCACCTAGAAAACTACCACTACCAAGATTGCCATACTCACCATAACCCCAACAATATATTTTTTTGTCAGTAGTCAGGCCACAACTGTGATAATGAGATCCAGTAACGATTTTTTCAAAATTAGTAACGACACTTACTTGTTTAGGAATAATGTTTGCATCAGCTAAAATACCATTTCCAATTTGTCCCCATTGTCCTAGACCCCAACACCAACCAATCCCATCGCTTTTTACAGCACAACTGAAATTTTCGCTTGTAGAAATATCGACAAGATTGGTTAAATTGCTAACTGCAACAGGATAAGTAGAGTTTGACTGTTGATTATTTCCAAGCTGCCCCCAATTTCCTGAACCCCAACAATAGGCATAGCCACTGTTACTAATAGCACAGGTGTGGGTGTCGCCAGCAGAAACTTTTAAAATATTAGTCAAAACCCCAGTATTACCCAGACCTTTTACTTGTACAGGTGATAATTGCTGGGTATTGTTGCCGTTCCCCAATCTTCCCTCCGTATTTAATCCCCAACACCAAACCGTGCCATCATTTTTTACGGCACAAGTATGGCTTGTTCCTGCTGAAATTTGTTTAACATCGCTTAGAGTACTAACACCACCAATACCTTTCACTTGCGCTGGAACAAGTGATTGAGTGGTTGAATTAATACCTAATTGACCAGACGCGTTGTTTCCCCAACAAAAGGCGTTACCGTCTGAAGTAGTAGCACAAGTATGGGCCCCACCACCATCCAGACTTACGTTTCCAGAGTTCATTGAAAGCTGAATTTGGCCTGAACCATTGATACTAGTACTATTAGTAGTTCCTGAAGTAAAATCTGATGAAGAACTGTGGGTGACAACAGCTGTGGTCGAGAGTAGAGTGACGACTCCAGAGCCGACACTAATTCCAACATCTTTAGAAAAATATTTTGTCCAATTGGACTGGTTATTTGAATGATTGGGGTAGTTAGTAGTATCTTCACCTCCAGCCCAATCCGCTTGGTTCCAATAATACGTGGCAGCAAACACTGGAGAGCGGAAAAAATAAAAAATATTAAATATAAATATGCAGTAAAGTACTGTTTTAGTGAAGGTAAAAACTAATTTTATTTTATTAAAAAACAACCATACCATGATATTTAATCATAGCTAAATATTCTCTTAAAAACTAGTGTTAATATCAATAAACTCAATAGTATTTTATATTTTTTATATTTTTAATATTTAGAAATAAATTAATTGGATATAGTTAGTAAAAATGTTTTATAATTCTCTGATGACTATAAAATACGGTCCTAATGATGTTGTTCGAGATGAACATTTTTTGGTTACCAAAAAGGAAATTAAAAAAACGAGTAAGGGTGATGAATATTATCAACTTGAGCTGACTAGACCAGAAGGAAAAATCGATGCCAAAATCTGGAATAACAGTCTACCCGCTTGCAAGGTTGAGGTTGGGAAAATAATCGAAGTTAATGGTAAAACCCAGGAATATAATAACCAAATTAGCCTAATTGTCGACAGTTGCCAAATAGTTGAAAACGAAGATGTTGAGAGTTATAAGGCATTAGTAAAAACTATGGTTTTTGACATCGAAACTGTTGGGAAAAAATTTGAAGAACTTGATAAAGTTGAACAGGATTATTTACTAAATAATTTGGAAAAGGGTGAAAGCGACAAAGAGGTTGCCAAGAAAAAGACTGGGCTTTATTCTATTTTTGGGATGGTGTGCGCTATTGGAGCGTTTGATCCAAACAATAAAAAAGGAATAGTACTCTTACTTGGAGATAACGAGCTTAAACCAGAAAAAGAAAACTATACTTATAAAATTTTTAAAACTGAAAAAGATTTATTAGTCGGATTTTGGGAAATTGCTAAAGATTATGAACTTTTTGTAACCTACAATGGAGATACTTTTGATTTTCCTTACTTACAAATCAGGTCAGGAGTTAACCGAGTAAAAGTTCCCTTTGAAATCAAAAAATGGGGCGGAGACAAATTTGTTGATTTGCAAAACAAAATCAGACAATCACACGGGTTTAAACTAGAAATGCTCTGTAAAGCATTTGGTATCGACAACCCCAAAGAAGCCGGAGTGCACGGGGGTGATGTAAACGAACTTTTTGATAAAAAAGACTATCAAAAAATTGCTGACTATGTAGCCAGAGACGCCTATTCAACAAACCAACTATATTTAATTTGGAAAGAGTTTATGAGTGGAGAAGTATAGAAAATTAGTAAATAGTAAGTAGTAAATAGCAATACATGAAAACTAATATCGAAGAAAAAAAATACCAAATTGAGCTAGAAGTGGTCGAAGTAGGAAAGGTAAGCAATTCTGTTAAAACAATAAGATCTGCTAAAAAAAATTTTAAAAAACTTATTTTGAATAAACTAAGTGGCCGCTGTGGTGAGTGTTAATTAGAAAACAACAAACAGAACAAGGGCTAGAATAATTACGTAAATACCAAAAACCCAAAATTTTTTATTGATGGTGATTTTTTGAAAAATATTTAAAACAAAATAACCAATAATAGAAGCCATTACAAAAGAAATTAGGTTGTTTAGGGTAAGAAAATCGGAAGATATAATATCTTTTAGACTAAGGATAATTGCTCCTAGACTAGCTGGAATAAATAAACTAAAAGAAAAATTAAAAGCGTTTTGGGGTGATAAACCTAATAATAAAGCAGAAAAAATAGTACCGCCAGATCGAGATATGGCTGGCAATATTGCGAGCGCCTGGAAAACTCCGATTATAAAAGCAGAAAAAAAGTTTAACGGTTTATCTTTTGTAGTAATAAATTTAGTAGATAAAACCATAATTCCAGTAAATAGGAAAAAATATGGTAATAAGTAAGGCGAACTAGCGATAGACTCAATTTGATCTTTTAACAAAATACCAACGATTGCAGCTGGAATAGAACCAACAACAATATATTTTAAATTTGCAAAAAAATATTTGGTCTGATGTCGAAAGAAAAAAATGACTGATAAAAAAGTGGCAGTGTGTAAAAAAATATCAAAATCGAGGGAGGGGGTTAGTTTGAATAAATGTTGAAATAAATTAAGGTGTCCATCCGAAGAGACTGGTAAAAATTCAGTAATAGCCTGGACTATGCTTAGTATAATTGATTGGATAAAAGTCATGGATTAATTATAGCCTAGTAAATTAGCCAGTAGCTAATAGTAAATAGCTATAAATTATCGCTTTGGAGATTGCTTTTGGCGTCGTGACTTACCACCAGTACCAACCATTCGGCGTTCTTTGACTCGAGAGTCGACAGTTAACAAACCTGCGGCTCGGAGGTCTGGTTTAAAAGATTCGTTTATTTTTATTAAGGCTCGAGAAATAGCCAAACTAAGAGCTTGGACCTGTCCGGTTTTTCCACCACCAACTATTTTGGCTAGATAATAGTGCTTACCCAGTGTTTTGGTAATTTCAAATGGTTTTTCGTAAATAATTTTTTCTGTTTTTGTGGGAAAATATTTTATTAAATCAGTTTTGTTAACCTGAGAATCCCCTTTCCCAGAAAATAATTTAATAGTAGCGATGGCACTTTTTCGGCGACCAAGGGAGCGGATATATGAATTTTTTGAATTATTTTTAGTCATAATTATTTTTTAATTTTATCAGTATAAGGATGGTCAATCCCGACAAAAACCTTTAATCGAGTCATTCGAATGTCTCGAAGTTTGTTCTTTGGTAACATACCATAGACACCATGTGAGATAACTTTTCGGGGGTCTTTTTTGAGCATTTCGGCTAAAGTTAATTCTTTTAAGCCACCAGACCAGTGAGTATGATGATAATAAATTTTTTCTTTTAATTTTTTACCAGTGACCTTGATATTCTCAGCGTTGATTGCAACCACATAATCACCGTCATCACGATGATAAGAAAAGGTGGGTTTGTCTTTTCCCATAAGAATGGTAGCTATTTGGGTACAAACACGACCTAAGGTTTGACCAGAAAGATCAATTAGGTGCCAATATCTTTCAACTTGGTTTCCTTTTAAGACAGTAGTTTTCATTATTTAGTCTCCTTTTTTCCTTCGGTTTTGCTCAGGATTTTTTTAGTAAGTAATTTTTTTTTAGTTTCTTTTGTGGTTTTTGATTCCTTTTTGTCAGTTTTTTTAGGATCTATTTTTACTTCTTTGGTAATTTCAAATTTAATTGGCTTGACAAAGCTTAATTTGACTATCAGGGCATCATCGCCAAAGCGTCGTTTTACTTTAGTAATTTTCGTAAAATTACTAGTTTGGTCGGCAAATGTTTCTTTAAATTTTTTAAAAACATTGTTTACCCAAGTTTGATTTTGAAGAACTCTAAAAAGCTCTCTTCTGGCAACCAGATCTGGTTTGGTGATAATAGTATTTGATAACGACTCAACAGTAGACACAATTGCGGTAGCCCTGGCCTGGGTGGTATTGATAGACCCACTTATAAACATGGCTTTGGTTAAAGAATTAAACAAAGCTTTACGTTCGTTGTGGTTACGTCCTAGTTTTTTTCCAAAAATACGATGTTTCATATTATTTCCAAGAAAAATTACGCTCCTTGAGCCAAGCATCAATAACTTTGAGTGATTTTTCGCCGACATTTTTAGCCCGGCTAACATCAGATCGACCGGCTTTAATTAGTGCTTCAACAGTAGGATAACCAGCTTTCTTAAGTGCATTAGTTACTCTAAGTGGTAGTTCAATTTCTTCGACTGAGATATCACTTCCCTGAGAAGAGATTGAAGTATTTATGGTTACGATTTCATCTTCGAATTCCTTGGGGTCGGCAATTTGACCAAAAGCATTAATTAGGTCTTTGGCGGCCATTTTTAAAGCATAAAGAGGGTCAATTGAACCGTCGGTCCAAATTTCTAGGGTTAACTTGTCGTAATTAGATTTTTTACCTAAGCGGGTTGGCTCGACTGTATAATTAGTTTTTATAACTGGAGTAAAAGTGGCATCGAGAATAATCTCTCCAACGACATCGGTTTTTTGCTCTTTTGCCATTGTGTAACCTACGCCCCTTTCGATTGTTAAATCTATTTTTAGGCTAGACTTAGAATCAGACAAGGTAGCAATATGTTGGTCTGGGTTTGATACTTTACACAAATCATTGTCAATAATATCTCCAGCAGTAACAACGCCTGGTCCTTTTTTGTCAAGTTTTAAAACTATTGGTTCTTCTTTTGAATAGTTAAATTTAACTTTTTTGAGGTTCAAAGAAATATCGACCAAATCTTCTTTTACTCCAGGAAGAGTTGTAAATAAATGGTTAGCACCGTCAATTTTGATTCGAGTGATGGCAGCACCAGGAATAGTGATTAACAAAACTCGACGAAGACTGTTGCCGAGAGTATGACCAAAACCACCAACTAGAGGACTTAGTTCAAATTTACCATATTTATCGGTAGATTTGACTGTTTTGATATTAAACTTATTAGTTTCAATCATAAAATGCTCCTTTTTATCTTGAATAATATTCAATTATTAAATTGATGTCGATATCATTACCAATCTCTTCAATAAGAGGTTCAGAAATGATTTTGACAGTGTTTTTTTGTTTATTTAAGTCTAGCCAGTTTGGGGCTTTAAAATCAGATTCGTCAGAAGGAAGAGCTCCAACTTTTTCAATAATTTTCTTATCTAAAGTAATTACGTCTTTTAGGTTTACTTGGTATGAAGGAATATTAAAAGGTTTTTCGTTTACCATTACATGACCATGACTTATTAATTGTTTAGCTGAAGATCTTGATAAAGAAAGTCCAGATAAATAAAGAACGTTGTCAAGTCTTTTTTCTAATAAAGTTAACAAATTGTTACCAACAAGCCCTTTTAATTTTTTAGCTTTTAAATAATAGTTTTTGAATTGAGTTTCTTGGACACCATAAATACGTTTTGCTTTTTGTTTTGCTCGTAATTGAATACCGAAATCGGTTATTTTTCCACTCTTTTTAACTCCATGCATACCCGGCTTAACAGCACCCTTTTTTTCGATAGGACATTTTGCTGAAAAACAACGAATCCCTTTGAGATAAAGTTTAGTTCCAGCACTTCGACAAAGTCGACATTTGGTGTCTAAAGTAATTCTTGACATATTTTTTTTAGATAATTAGTTGAGTAGATTAATAGTTAATTAATTTTAAATTTTTATACATGACGTTGTTTTGGAGGACGAGGTCCGTTGTGGGGAATTGGAGTAATATCGGAAATCTTGTCGATATCAAAATCCCTTTTAGAACGAAGGAACCTAAGAGCAGCATCATGGCCGACACCTGGTCCTTTTAAATAAACATCAATTTTTTTAATACCATGTTTTTTGGCTTCCTCTAGAGCTTTTTCGATAGCAGTAGAAGCAGCATAAGGAGTTGATTTGCGAGACCCTTTAAAACCACAATTACCAGCACTTGACCAAGTTAAAACCTTGCCTTTGGAATCAGTAACACTAACTAAAGTATTATTAAAGGTTGATTTTACATAAAGACGGCCTTCAGCAATATTTTTAAATACTTTCTTTTTGATAGTGGTTTTATTAGTTGAGGGTTGATCCATATAATTTAAAATAATTATTTATTTGTATTATTTGAAGCAGCGTTTTGAGAAGTTTCAATTTTTGCCCAAGCTTCTTTAGTAAGAGAACCAACTGTCTTTTTCTTACCTTTCCTGGTACGAGCGTTAGTTTTTGTTCGTTGTCCTCGAACGGGTAAACTGACAATATGGCGAACACCCCGATAAGATTTAATAGCCTTGAGTCGATCAATGTTTTCGCGAATTTCTTTTTTTAGGTCACCTTCAATTTTAAAACTTTCCAACACTTTCATAAGAACAGAAACGTCATCACGCGATAAATCTTTGATACGAGTGTTTAAATCAATTTTAGCCATGCTGGCAACTTGTTTAACGTTTGTACGACCAATTCCAAAAAAACGAGTCAAGCCTATTTCAGCTCTCTCATTGTCTGGAATTTCAACACCAAGAATTCTCATGCTTGTTTAACCCTGTTTTTGGGTATGTCTTTTTGTGGAACAAATAATACGTCGAATACCGCGGCGAATAACCACCTTGCAATTTCGGCAACGACGTTTGATACTAGATTTTACTTTCATAAAAATAGACTTGGATATTGTAACCTAATTTTGTGACAATATCAAAGAGTAAATTTAATTTACCCTCGATAAACTATTCTACCCATTTTACCATCGGGACTAAGGACTAGAGAAACAAAATCTCCAGCGATGACACGAATGTGGTTCATCTTTAATTTACCAGCAAGATGGGCGATTATTTCCTCGCCGTTTTCTAGCCTCACTCGATAAAGTGAGTTTGGTAAAACTTCGGTTAGTTGACCTCTGACAGTTGGTTCTTTGGGCATTTTTAATTAATTAATAATATATTTTATTTCAATTGATTAATTTTTTGGTCGATGTCGGCAAAGATTGGCTCGATTGGGCGATTGCCGTCCACACGAAAAATTAAATTTTTAGGCTGGAAATAATCCATGATTAACCCATTGTTTTCATCATAAAACTTTTGACGAGCAGCCATAGCCTCGGGGGTGTTGTCGGTTCGATTCTTGTCTTGAAATTCGTCACCCATTTTAGCACGACGTGTTTGAATTTCTTCAAAAGTGACATCAAGATGAATAATTAAATCGAGTGGCTCGTTTTGAGTGGTTAAATAATTTTCAATAAATTGACCTTGAAGATAAGTACGAGGGAAACCGTCGATAATAAAATTTTTATTATTTATTTTTACCAAAGAATTGGTTAAAACTTTGTATGATAATTCTTCTGGAACTAGGGTGCCACTATCTAGATAGGTTTTGGCTTGTAAACCTTCTACTGATCCAGCGGCAATTTCGTTACGAAGCAGTTGACCCATAGAAAGATGGGTTAAATTGTATTTAGCGGCAATTAATTTGGCTTGAGTGGATTTACCACAACCTGATGGACCAATTATAAAAAGATTTAATGACATATTTTTTTAGTGCTTTAGATCGTTAGAGCTTTAGTTTTTAAATTAATAACTTAATTTGTCGTAATTGTATGTTTGGACGACGTTTTCCATTTTTCTTGTCAATTCAAGAATAACAGAGACAGCGATTAGGACGCTAGTACCACCAATGGTCAACGTAGTAATATTAGTAATTTTTTGAACTATTGATGGGGTTACGGCGATTGTCCCTAGGAATACTGCACCAATTAACAAAACTCTATTGATGAGATATTGCAATCTTTTTTCAGTTGACTGCCCCGGACGGATACCCGGGATAAAGCCACCAGATTTGCGTAGTTCTTCGGCGATGTCTTTTGGTTTAAATACAACTGATGTGTAAAAAAAGGTGAAGCCAATTACTAATAGAAAGTAAAAAAACATATAAAAATAACCGTCTGTACGAAATATGTGAGCAATGTTATTGGCGATATTAGCTATTGTCTGATTCGGGACTTTCCCAAGAAACTGACCCATTAGGGATGGGACGGTGGCTAGTGAAACAGCAAAAATAATCGGCATAACACCGGCGGTGTTAACTTTGATAGGCAGATAGGTCGTTTGACCTCTTTTGGCATAATTTATAGGTATCCTTAAAACTGCTTCTTCAACAAAAACTATTGCTCCTATTAAAAGTAAAGCCATGGCTATTAAGATAATAATATTAAGGCTATTTTGGGGATTGGAAAAATCAGTAACTGTGAGTGTCTGAACCATACTAATTGGTAGTCGAGAAATAATACCAGCAAAAATTAACATTGAAATTCCATTGCCAACTCCATAAATATTTATTAATTCACCAAAGAAAATCATAATCATGGTTCCCGCTAGCATACTAGATACTAAGGCAATAATGGTTAACAAATTGTACTGAGTGATGATATTTTGAGACCGGAGTATAGCAAACATTCCAAGTCCGTTGATAATTGCAAAAGGGATAGTAGCAATACGAACATATTGGTTGATTTTTGATCTTCCATACTCCCCTTCTTTTTGGAGAGCTTCAAGCTGAGGAACTACAAGTGCTAACAATTGCATCATTACTGAGGCACTAATGTAAGGACTTAGTCCTAAAGCGCAAATGGAAAAATTAGCCAATGTTCCGCCAGAAAACATATCAATTAGTGATAATAGTTGATTTTGAGCAAAAAACTGTCGTAATAAAGTCAAGTTGACCCCTGGGACTGGAATATGAGCAATAAAACGAAAAGCAACAAGAATACCGATAGTAAATAAAAGTTTTTTTCGAAAAAGGGTGGTTTTGAAACCTTCGAAATATAATGAAAGATATTTAGTCAACTGATTCATTACTCTATATTACCACCAGCAGTAATAATTTTTTCATGAGCAATTTTTGACACTAAAAGCCCTTTGATATTAAGTTTTTTGGATAATTCTCCGAAAGATAAAATCTTTACGGTAGCATTGAGTCGTTTAAAAGATATTTTTGTTTTTTGAGACAAGGTATTAATATCGACCAGGTCCCCTGACTCGTACCACTTGTTAAGTTGTGACAAGTTAAAGGTTATTATGTTTTTTTGATTATTAAGTCGATTTTTACCTCGCAAAAAAGGAAGTCTTTTGATCCAGCCTTTTTTAATTTTGGTACCATCAAAAGTTAGTTTGATGTAGCCTCTAGATTTAGCACCTTTTTGACCACGACCAGAAGTGTGACCGCCAAGACCAGAACCAATTCCACGACCACAACGGCGAGCTGGTTTTTGAGTAACTTTTGAAAGATTTGATAAAATTTCCATAGTTATTTTTGAAGTAAACTTAGAGCTTTAAGAGTAGCCCAAACATTAATCGATTTATTTCTTGAGCCAATAATTTTACTAACAATATCTTTTATCCCGGCCAATTCAACCACAGCCCTAACTGGACCACCAGCAATCAACCCACTTCCTGTCTTACCTGGACGAATCAAAACAATTCCACCTTTAAATTTTAATTGAATAGAGCTAGAAATAGTACCATTAACAATTGGGATTTCAATTAATGATTTTTGGGCTTTTTTAATTCCCTTTTGGATTGCATCAGCAACACTTTTGGCTTTTCCCAGACCAACACCAACTCGTGATTTTTTATCACCAGAGACTACTAAGGCAGTAAAATGAATCTGATTACCACCCTTAGTTTTTTTGGATACCCGTTTTATTTGTAAAACTTTGTCAGTAAATTCACTAACTGGTTTTTCAAATCTTTCGTTTTTGTGTTGATTTTGATTATTATTGTAAGCCATATTAAAATTTTAAACCTCCATCGCGGGCACCTTGGGCCAAAGCTTTCACTCGGCCGTGGTATCGATAAAGCCCACGATCAAATCTAATGTTGATAATCTTTTTTTCTAATGCTAATTTGGCAATTTCTTGACCAACCATAGTAGCCTTTTCTGATTTCGTACCCTTAGCTTCATTGATATTTTTTGTTGAATAAGATACTAGTGTTTTTCCATGTTTATCATCAATGATTTGAGCCCAAATATGTTGATTACTCCTAAACACAGATAAACGAGGAATACCTATATTTTGAGCAATTTTGCTTCGAACTCGACGTAGACGTCTGATTTTTTGGTTATACTGAATCATGGTTTAGATAAATAGTTTATTAGTTTAGTAGATTAATATTTTAATAATTGTTAGGCTTTGGCTTTTTTACCAGCTTTTAATTTTATAAATTCATTTAAGTAGCGAACGCCTTTACCCTTGTAAGGTTCTGGTGGTCGTACTTTTCGAATATTACTGGCGACTTGACCAACTTTCATACGGTCAGCTCCAGAAACAATAATCTTGGTTTCTTCTGGAACTTGGAATTCTACCCCAACAGGAGCAATAATTTCAACTGGATGAATAAAGCCAACCAATAATTTTAGTTTATTTCCGTTTACGGAAGCCTTATAACCTGTCCCTTTAATTTCTAATTCCTTGGTCCATAAATTTTGAACCCCTTTGACCATATTATTTAAATGGGCTCTGGTAGCTCCGTGACAAGCTTTAACTTTTTTGTCTTCTGAAACACGGGTTACCTTAATTTGGCTATCGACAATTTCAACATTGATTTTGAAAGGTATACTAAGTTCAAGACTACCTTTTGGACCAGAAACGGTAACTTTTCGATTTTGGTCGGTAGCAACAGTGACGGTGACCCCAGTAGGAATAGTGATTAGTTGTTTTCCAATTCTTGACATAGTATTAATAAATTTCAGCAATAATTTCTCCCCCTAATTTTTTAGTCTTAGCTTCTTTTTGAGACATAAGCCCGCTAGAGGTGGAAACAATAATTAATGAATAAGGTGTTTTTCCCCATGGTAGTTGGGTAACTTTTCCATAGACTCGACGACCGGGTCTTGAGAAAAGCTTAACTTCAGATATTTTTGGCTGATTGTTTTGGTAACTAAGATCTATAGTTATTTGTTTTTTGTCATCATCACTAACTGAATAATTTGAAATGTATCCGTATCTTTTGAGAAGATCAGCGATGCTTACACAAAACTTTGATGAAGGAGCTGTCATCTTTTTTTTGCCAGCCCGAGAAGAGTTTTTGATTCTAATTAAAAAATCTATAGGAAATGATTGCAACATAATATTTTACCAACTTGATTTTTTGACACCTGGAAGCATACCTTGGTGGGCCAACTTGCGGAAACAAAGTCGACAGATGCCAAATAAACGAATAAAACCGCGAGGACGGCCGCAGATAGCGCATCGATTGTGATGTCGAACGCTATATTTTAGTTTTTTTTGTTCTCGAACTATTTTTGCTGTAGTAGCCATAGATATAAGTGCGTTAGAGCATTAGAGCTTTAGCGCTTTAGTTTGAACCTCCATTTTTCTCGAATGGGAAACCTAGGGTTGATAATAACATTTTTGCTTCGTCTTTTGAAGAGGCACGAATATTTAGGGTAATTTGGACTGATCTTATTTTGTTGACTTTGTCCAAATTTATTTCTGGAAACAAAGTTTGGTCTTTGATTGTAAGGTTGTAGTTACCGGCATTGTCGAAAGCATTTGCGCTCATGCCCTTAAAATCACGAAGACGGGGCAAAATAATATTAAAAAGTTTTTCAATAAAATCATACATTCTTGATCCGCGAAGAATTACTTTGAGGGCTAAAGGGTCGTTCTCACGAATTTTAAATGAAGAAACGGCTTTTTTAGCACGACAAAGTTGTGGTTTTTGACCAGCGATGGCGGTAAGTTCTTCGATTGCGGCAGTTAGTGATTCTTGGCTTTCCCTGGCCTCAGCTACACGATAATTGATTACGATTTTTTCTAATCGTGGAAGAGAAAACACGTTTCTCTTTTTGTCCAATTGAGAAATTAGATCGTTTTTTACGGTTGTTTGGATAATATTCTTTAACATAGTTATTTTTTACCACCAGAACTTTGGGGGATTTTGGGCGAATTAATGATTGTTTGGCATTTTTTGCAAATTCGGTATTTAGATCCAGATTTGTCGATTTTGTACCCAACTCGAGTTGGTTTTTTACATTCTGGACAGATTAACACTAATTTTGAAATATAAATAGGTCTTTCTTTTTCGATAATTTTACCTGGTTGATTTTGAGTAGGTTTGATATGTTTTTTAAATATATTTAAACCCTTGACAACTAAAGTTGATTTTTTAGGGAAACTTTTAACAACCTCCCCTTCTCGACCTTTGTCTTTACCAATTAATACTTGAACTTTGTCACCTTTTAAAATTTTCATAATTAATATACCTCCTGAGCCATGGAAGCAATCTTGTTGAATCCTAAATCTTTAATCTCTCTAGCTACTGGTCCAAAAATACGAGTTCCTCGTGGGTTATTTTGAGAATCAATAATTACTCCGGCATTATCACTAAAACGAATATAAGAACCATCAACGCGTCCAAATTCTTTTTTAGTTCTGATTATAACCATCTTAACTTTTTCTTTCTTTTTTACTAAACCATTTGGAATAGCATCTTTGACAACAGCCAAGACAATGTCTCCAATAGTACCTTTCTTATGAAAATGACCCTTGTAAACATGGACAACTTGGACACTTCGAGCCCCACAGTTGTCTGCTGGTTTAATAATACTTCTTAGTTGAACCATATTTTAGTTAAATAGTTTAATAGTTGAATAGTTAATTAGTTATAAAGTTTGAACAGCTTTTTTAATAATTTCAACTGTAGTAAATCTTTTCAATTTACTGATCGGTCGAGTTTCTCTAACTTTTACAATATCACCGATTTCGGCAGATAAATTATTATCTGAATAAATGTTTTTATTTTTTGTAATAATTTTTTGGTATTTAGGATGACGGCTAGTATATTCGAGAGACACCACAATAGTACCAGACATTTTATTTGAGGCTACTTGTCCGATAAATGTTTTACCGATATTATTAGTTTTATTTTTCATTTTTCTTTTGAGTTAAAAGAGTTAATACTAGCGCTATTTTTCGCTTGGTTTTTGTAAAGACAGAGCTATCCTTTTGGTTTCCAGTGGCATATTTAGCATTGGTCTCAACCAAACTTTTACGCAAATCAAGAAGGTCCTTTTTAAGCTCGTCTGAACTTTTTTGTATGTAGGAAATTTTATCAGTTTTTTTCATAAAATCTAGCCCTATTTTTTGGTAACAATTTTGCACCTAACTGGTAATTTAGCTGAAGATAATTTTAAGGCGGTATCTGCTTGTTCTTTGGTAATCCCGGAAACCTCAAATATTACTCTGCCTGGTTTGACAACACAAACGTACCCTTTGACATCTCCTTTTCCAGCACCCATAGTGCCAGTTCCCTTTTGAGTAACAGGTTTGTCAGGAAAAATTCTTACCCAAACTCGACCGTTTCTTTTTGTTTCATGAGAAATAGCTCGACGGGCAGATTCTAACTGATTAGCTGTAATCCAACCACAGTCTAGACTTTTTAACCCATATTCACCAAAAGAAACAAGATTTCCCTTTGAGTTACCGCGCATTTTACCGCGAAATTGTTTTCGATATTTGGTTCGACTTGGTTGCAACATAGTTTAGATTAATAGTTATAAATAAAATATTTTAAATTAAGCAAAGATAAACTTTAACTCCAATATATCCTGATCTGGTTAAAGATGGACATTCGAAATAGTCAATTTTTGATCGAATAGTGCTTAATGGAATTTTTCCTTCAGAAAATTTTTCTCGGCGGCCGATTTCGGCTCCATTTATACGACCCGACAAAACTACTTTAATACCCTTTGCACCAGCAGACATACATTTTTCAATAGCAGACAAGACGACGCGTCGGTACGGCATTCTCTTGGTAAGCTGATAAGCTATTTTCTCTGCGACTAATTTGGCTGAAAGATCAGCGTGTTTAAATTCTTCAACTTGAATTTCAATTGATTGTTTTCCACTTACTTTGGTTAATAGTTTTTGAATTTCTTTTTTGAGAGACTCTAATTCTTTACCTCCACGACCAATAACTAGACCAGGTCGGGATACAACTATTAATACTTTTATTTTTTTAACTGATCTTTCGATCCTAATACTAACTATCCCAGCAGAATATAGTCTTTTTTGTAAAAAATCACGAATATTCTTATCTTCTAAAAGTAATATAGGATATTTTCTTGAATTGGCAAACCAACTAGATTGCCATTCTGGGCTGTTTTTGACAGTTTCTAATCTAAAGCTGATAGGATTAACTTTTTGTCCCATATTATTTTTTAATTCCTTTAACAATTATGACAAGACGACTATGCCTTTTTTGGATAAGACCACGGGCAAAATGTGAACCATGAGATTTGTCCATACGTTTGATCTTGATGGCCTCGTCGGCTTTGATGGTATCAAATTTTAATGTATTTGTATCTAAGTTAAAATTATTTTTAGCATCAGCAATAACATTCTTTAAAGCTTGAACCAAAATTCGAGCAGACTTAGTATTAACAAACTTTACTCGATTAAGGGCTTCTTGTGGACTTAGTTTTCGAACTTCATCAACTAAGAGGCGTAATTTTCGAGGTGAAATTTGGATATTTTTGTTAACAAATTTAACCAATTGTAAGGTTGTTTCTGGTTTAAT
The DNA here is from genome assembly GCA_019248165.1 of Candidatus Shapirobacteria bacterium S2_F12. GTDB lineage: Bacteria > Patescibacteriota > Microgenomatia > UBA12405 > UBA12405 > WARW01. Next base: position 9,037 of record JAEHHB010000001.1, on the reverse strand, counting down.
AACCACTTTATTTTCGATCTTGTTGATATTTTTTTTGACAACCGGTTTTTTGACCTTAGTTGAAGTTGTTTTTTTGACAACCTTATCAGCTGATGTTTTTTTAATAATAGTATTTTTTTTAATAACTTTTGCCATAATTTGTTACGTTTTTTCAATAACTCTTTTAACTACACGTCCGTGTCCCTTGAAGGTTCGAGTGGGAGAAAATTCTCCAAATTTGTGACCAACCATGTCTTCAGTTACATAAACGTTTATAAATTTTTTACCATTGTGAACTTCGAAATTTTTTCCAACAAATTCTGGGGCAATCGAGCTACGACGAGCGTAAGTTTTGATTACTTGATTACCGCCTTTGTTGATTTTATCCACAATATTTTTGTCGATATATGGACCTTTAGTTGAACTTCTTGACATAAATTATTATTTCTTTCTTCTTTGAACGATTAATTTATTTGATGCTTTTTTATGTTTTCGAGTGCGTCTAAAGGCTGGTTTCCCCCACTTGGTTTTTGGATTCATACCAATAGAGCTTCGGCCTTCGCCGCCTCCGTGTGGATGTGAGTGTGGGTTTTGAGCCACACCTCTGACTGTTGGACGAATTCCTCGATGGCGAGATTGTCCGGCTTTAGTTAATTTTTCATTTGAATGATCGGCATTACAAACCTGACCAATAGTAGCCCGTGATTCTGAACTAAAAATTCTAACCTCACCAGAAGGTAATTTGATAATAGCCTTGTTTCCGTCGATACTTTGAATGTAAGCTGCAGATCCGGCGCTCTTAACTAATTGAGCTGGTTTTCCAATTTGAAAGCTGATAGCATGGATTGGAACCCCAACTGGAATATTTTTTATAAGCAAAGAATTACCGTCTTTGATTGGAGCAATGTCAGATGAAATGACAACATCGCCAACCTTTAAATTAGTAGTAGCTAAAATATAACTTTTTGAACCATTTTCATAGGAAAGTAGAGCAATGTCGGCAGTTCTATTGGGATCGTATTCAATAGAAACAACTTTTGCTTTTATATTAAGTTGATTTCGAAACCAATCAATTTCTCGAAGAAACCTTTTTTCTTCGCCACCACGATGTCGGATAGAAACATGGCCCTGCGAATCGCGTCCACTAGTTTTCTTTTTGATGGTTAATAAGGATTTAATAGGCATAAATTATTTTGTGTTTAGTTTTAATAATTCTATTTTTGTTCCCTTAGCAACAGTAATGATTGCTTTTTTACGGTTAGACTTTTCAATCGGTTGTCGAGTCTTCCAATTGGTCTTAGTTTTACCTTTTAATATAATTGTATTTACTGCTAATGGAGCAATACCAAAGACTGATTTAAAGGTAGCTTCAATTTGGTTTTTAGTAGCCTTTGGGCTTACCCAAAAAGCATATTTATCCAATGCTTGTTGAACAGAAAGAATCTTTTCAGTAATTATTGGTTTTAAAATAATAAGTTGGTTCATTTTATTTAAGTTTTTCTATGGCTTGTTGACTAAAAATTAAATAATTTTGTTTTGACAAGTCATAAACATTTAGAGAATTAAGGGTTAGCAAATTAACGCTTTTGATATTACCAAAAGCTCGTTTGACCGAATCAATTGTTGTTTCAGTAATAACCCCAATTTTTTTACTTTTTGATAATACGCTATCGCTGCCTTTAAGTCCAGTGATTAATTTGTTTCCGACCTTGGTCTTTGGTTCTAATTTAGAAAAATCATCAATAACCATAATTTTTTTATCTTGTGCAAACTTTGTCAAAACAGCATTTAAAGCTTGTTTTTTCATCTTTTTATTCATTTTGAGTGAATAATTTTGCATGCCGTCTGGTCCAAGAGCAACTCCGCCGCCCTTAAAAATAGGGGCCGTTCGATTGCCGTGACGAGCATTACCAGTTCCTTTTTGTGACCAAACCTTCTTCCGAGTGCCAGCAACTTCAGATCTAGTCTTGGTTTTTGCATATGAAGAGCGTTGGTTAAACAAAAAAACTCGAATTGCTTGAGCAATTAAACTTGGTGAATAATCAGTATCAAAAACTGATTTGGTAAGGGTTAATTCCCCGACTCTTTTTGCTTCTATATTATATATATCTGATTTCATATTAGTTTCCCTTTTTTAGAATAACCCAAGAGTTAAAGCTTCCAGGAACTGAGCCTTTAATTAATATTTCGTTTGTTTCAGTATTGATTGAAAAAATTTCTAAACCAGAAATTGTAGTAGTTTCGACTCCAAAATGGCCTGGCATCTTTTTTCCTTTTACAACCTTACTTGGGGTTTGAGCTCCGATTGATCCTGGTCGGCGGACATAATTTGAGGCACCCAAAAGCGGTTGTTTTTTAAATCCATGTCGTTTGACAACACCAGCAAAACCTCGACCTTTTGATATTCCAGTAATCCTGACAGAATCACCATTATTAAATACAGAATCAACAGAAATGTTGCTTCCAACTTCAGGAATCTGGTCGGTGGTTAGTTTAAATTCTTTGAAAGACTTAGGTTTGATATCAAGTTTTAGTTTGGATAGTTTTTCTGAAACAGCCTTGTTTGGCCTCTTTTTGAAACCATAGGCTACTTGAACTGACTGGTAGCCGTCTTTTTGTGACGTCTTAACCTGGGTGACAACTAAAGGATTAGCGACACACCTAGTTACCCCAATTCTTTTACCTTCTGGGGTATAAACACTGGTCATGCGACCTTTTTTGACTAAAAATCCGGAAATCATAATTTTACATTTTAACTTCTACTTCCACTCCTGAGGGTAAATCCAAATGTTGAAGACTATCGACAGTGCGAAGACTAGTATTGGAAATATCGATAAGTCGTTTGTGAGTCTTTATTTCAAAGTGTTCACGGGCGTTCTTATCGGTGTGAGGACTGGTTAAAACAGTAATGGTTTTTTGTTCTGTAGGTAAAGGAATAGGTCCTTCGACTTTTGCTCCAGCAGTAACCGCAGCCTCAACTATTTTGATAGCTGCTTCATCGATAATTCGATGATCAAAAGATTTTAATCTAATTCGGATGCGGTTACCTTTGGCCATTTTATTAATTTTCAATTAACAATATATTGTTTATTGATTTTCCTTTATTTAATAATTTTTGTAATAGCGCCAGCTCCAACAGTCAAACCACCTTCGCGGATAGCGAATCTTTGACCTTCTTGCATAGCGACTGGTTTAATTAATTTGACTGAGACGTTGGCGTTGTCTCCTGGCATTATCATTTCCATGCCTTCGGCAAGGGAGATATCTCCAGTAACATCAGTGGTTCCGATAAAAACTTGGGGTCTGTACCCAGTAAAGATAGGAGTGTGGCGACCACCTTCTTCTTTTTTGAGTAACAAAACTTCAGCTTTAAATTCGGTATGAGGAGTAATAGAGCCAATTTTGGCTAATACTTGTCCTCTTTCGATGTCGTCTTTTTCAACACCTCGAAGTAAAATACCAACATTGTCACCAGCTTGACCTTGATCAAGTTGTTTGTGGAACATTTCTACTCCAGTAACAACTGCTTTTCGAGTGTCTTTTAGACCGACAATTTCAATTTCGTCGTTGATTTTGACGATACCTTTTTCAATTCTTCCAGTAGCAACAGTACCTCGACCTTTGATCGAAAATACATCTTCAACTGGCATTAAAAATGGTTTATCAAGTTCACGTGCGGGTTCAGGAATATAAGTATCGAGAGCATCCATTAATTTTTTGATTGATTCGACACCGTCAGCTTCACCATTTAAGGCTTTTAGGGCTGATCCTCGGATAATTGGAGTATCGGCACCTGGGAAACCGTATTTGGTTAAGAGATCTCTGATTTCCATTTCTACTAAGTCTAAGAATTCTGGATCTTCAACTAAATCACATTTGTTTAAGTAGACGACTAATTTTGGAACGTTGACTTGGTTAGCCAAAAGAACGTGTTCACGGGTTTGAGGCATTGGACCATCGGGTGCAGAAACGACGAGAATAGCTCCATCCATTTGAGCAGCACCGGTAATCATGTTTTTGACGTAGTCAGCGTGTCCAGGACAGTCGATATGAGCATAGTGTCTTTTATCGGTTTCGTATTCGATGTGAGAAATAGCAATAGTAACGATTTTGGAAGCATCACGAACGGTACCACCCTTGGCAATATCGGCGTAAGATTTGGCACTTCCTTGAACTTTGGAAATTGCAGCGGTCAAGGTTGTTTTACCATGATCAACGTGTCCAATAGTTCCGACATTAACGTGTGGCTTAGTTCTTTGATATGTATCTGCCATAGATTCTCCTTTTTTTTATTTTTTGTTGTAGTCTGTTGAGACTTAATTTCTAATTAATAATATTTTAGATTAAAACGCTGTTAGATTGTATCAGCAAGTTTAAGGTTATGCAACACATAAACTTAAACTATTTTCCTGTATTAACTTTGGTAGTAAGTTGTTCTTGGATATCACGAGGAACTGGGTCATAATGACTTGGTTCCATATAAAAAGAACCTCGACCTTGAGTTAGGCTTCGGATAACTGTTGCATATCCTCGAACATCTTCGAGGGGGATAAAAGCATCAATGGTAGTAAAGTTGGCTGAATCTACTGTCCCGTTAATTTGACCTCGACGGGAAGATAAATCACCAATAACTGATCCTAAAAATTCTGAAGGAGTACTAACTTCAAATTTCATGATTGGTTCCAATACTAAAGGTTTAGCGGCCTGGAAGGCATCTTTAATAGCATAAGACCCAGCTAGTTTAAATGCCATTTCAGAAGAATCGACCTCATGATAGGTTCCGTCGTAAACAGTGACTTTGATATCAGTGCATGGGTAACCAGCAATAATTCCTTTTTGAAGGGTTTCTTTAATACCTTTTTCAATTGCTGGAATAAAATTAGCTGGAATAGCACCACCTTTGACGGCATTGATAAATTCATACCCTTCACCACGATTTTTTGGCTCCACTTTTATCTTACAGTGACCGTATTGACCGTGACCACCTGATTGGTGGATATATTTACCTTCACCGTCAGCATTTTGAGAAATAGTTTCACGATAAGCGACCTGAGGAGAACCGGTTTTGACATTGACCCCAAACTCTCGCTTAAGACGATCGACAATAATTTCTAGGTATAGCTCCCCCATACCGGCAATGATTGTCTGACCGGTTTCATGGTTATAAGAAACTTTAAAAGTTGGATCTTCAATGGCTAAACGGTTTAGAGCCGCACCCATTTTTTCTTGATCGTCAGCGGTTGATGGTTCAATTGAGAGTGAAATGACTGGTTCGGCAAATTGAATTGGAGAAAGAGAAATTACACTATTAGCATCGCAAAGAGTGTCACCAGTGGTGGATTCCTTTAACCCAATACAAGCAACGATTTCTCCGGCGAAACCTTCCTCAAGACCTTCCCGCTTGTCGGCGTGCATTAAAAGTAAACGACCAATGCGCTCAGACTTCTGTTTGGTAGTGTTGTAGACCTCAGAACCAGACTTCAGAGTTCCTGAATATACCCTAACATAGGACAAAGTGCCAACATGTGGATCAGACTGGACCTTAAACAAAAGAGCGGAAAGAGGCTCTGATTTAATTGGTTTTCGAGTGATAACCTCGTTATTTTCGGGATTAAATCCTTCAATTGGAGGTAAGTCTAAAGGAGATGGAAGATAGTCAATAATTCCATCAAGAACAGGGTGAATACCTTTGTTTCTCCAAGCAGCACCACAAAATATTGGAAATAATTTTCTATCAATTGTAGCCTTTCTTAAAACAGATTTTAACTCAGGAACCGAAATCTCTTGGTCATTTAGAAATTTTTCCATCAAGGTTTCGTCTTCACCAGCAATTTTTTCTACCATTTGGGAACGATACTTGTGGACCTTGTCTTTATAGTCATCAGTAACATCTTTAACCGTAAACTCCATACCCTCTTCATCTTTGTCGTAAATTATCATTTTTTGGTTCATTAAATCGATTACTCCAATGAAATCGTGTTCTTCACCAATAGGAATAACGACTGGAACCACAGGGGCTCGAAGTTTTTCGTGGATACTATGTAAGGTGTTATCAAAAGAGGCACCGATTTTATCCATTTTATTGACAAAAGCAATTCTGGGAACTCCATACTTGTCGGCTTGTCGCCAAACAGTTTCTGATTGAGCTTGAACTCCGGCGTTGCCGTCGAAAATCATAATAGCGCCGTCTAGTACACGGAGAGATCTCTCAACCTCAGCTGTAAAATCGACGTGTCCAGGGGTATCGATAATGTTTAGGCGGTGTTCTTTCCAAAAAGTGGTGACACAGGCAGATTGAATGGTTATTCCCCGCTCTCTCTCTTGAATCATCGAATCAGTAGTCGTGGTCCCGTCGTCAACTGAGCCAATCTTGTGAATATTTCCAGTATAAAATAAAAGACGCTCTGTGGTGGTTGTTTTCCCTCCATCGATGTGGGCTATAATACCGATATTTCGGACTTTTTCCATAGCAACGTCACGATTTTTAGTAAGTTTAATTTGGTCAGCCATAGGTTGGTGCTTTAGAGCTTTAGAGCATTAGAGCTTTAGAACTAAAATAAAATAAATATAAAATAAATAAAAACTGTTGCAGAGGTGCAACAGAAGATTGATTATGATAGCATATTGATTAATAAATATGAACAAGAAAATTGCAATAGTTGGTGGAGGGATTGGTGGTTTAATCGTAGCTTATAGATTAAGTAGTGAGGGCAATAAGGTCACAGTTTATGAAAAAGAAAAACAACTCGGTGGATTGATAGATGATTTTAAGATTGAAGGACAATATTTAGAAAAATTTTATCATCATATTTTTAAGACTGATACAGATATTATTAAACTTATAAATGATTTGGGGTTAGATAATAAACTTAAATGGTACAAAAGCTCGGTATCGCTTTTTTATGATAATAAGTTTTATCCGTTTAACGGTTCAATAGATTTATTAAAATTTAAAGGGCTAGATTTGATTTCTAAACTAAGACTAGGGGTGGTTTATCTTTGGTTGAAATTTGACAAAAAATGGCAAAAATATCAAAAAATTACAGCAATCGAATGGATGAAAAAGCGAGCAGGCGCAAAAGCTTACAAAGTAATTTGGGAACCGTTAATTAAGGGTAAATTTCACCATTATAGCGATAAAATCTCAATGGCTTGGTTGTGGGCTAGGATTCACACTCGAGGTGGATCGAGGAACGAAAAAGGAGAAGAAGTTTTAGGATATTTAGATGGAGGATTTGGGCAAATAACTAGAGAGTTAGTTAAGAAGATATCGGATTTTGGAGGAGAAATAGTCTTAAATAAAGAGATTAATGACAAAGAAATGTTAAATTTTGAAAATAAATATGATTTTATAATTGACACTAGACCTATTAACGAAATTAAGTATCTTGGGGCAATAACGGTAGTTTTTAGTTCGAAGCAGAATTTAAGTGATTATTATTGGCATAATATTAATGATTTAAAGTCTCCCTTTATTGCTTTTATTCAGCACACCAACCTGGTCGACAAGTCTAAATATCGTAATAAACACATATATTATCTTGGAGCCTATGTACCTCAGGATCATAAATACTTTAAGAGTGACGACAAAAAGATTCAACAAGAATTTTTTGATTATTTGGTCAAAATTAAACCTGAATTTAACAAGACAGAAATTTCTGAAATTAAAGTATTTAGATCACTCTTTGCCCAACACATAGTTAACGTCGAATACCAAGTACCAAAATATATCATAAATAAAAAAATACTTAGATTGAATTTTGCTCAAATATACCCACAGGACAGAGGAGTAAATTTTGCAGTTAAAGAAGCAAATAAAATAATTTCTAATATCTAATATCCAATTTCTAATTTTATATTTGTTTTTTGATTTCTTCTAAACCTTTTTCAAGAGTTTTAAAACTAAGACCTATACTGGTGGCTTTTTGATTTGAAGTAACTAATGTTTTTTGCCAAGGACGAGAACCCCCTGGTTGAGATTTAATATAATCTTCTAAACTTGAAGGTTTGACTGGGCTTTGATCAAAACCAAAAGTGGAGGCCACCAATTTGGCCATTTCATATGGACTATGTGACGATGATCCGACTAAGTGATAAATACCAGTGTTCTTATTTTCTAAAAAATACCCCAAAGAGGCGGCAATATCGTCGATAAAAGTATAGGTACAAACTTGATCAGAAAACATTTTGACTTCTTCGCTGTTTTTTAATTTAGCCAAAACCTTTCGAATAATATCGACTTTTGTCTCGAAGTTGGCACGGTATGGATAAGTTATACGTGAGATATTGAAGTTAGGATAACCAGAATCGAGAATTAATTTTTCGCCTAAATATTTGGTTTCTCCGTACCATTCGATTGGGTTAGGCGTGTCGGTTTCCATATATGGAGTAGTCTGAGTACCATCAAAAACGAAGTCAGTAGAAATATAGATTAGATATTGATTGAACTTTTGGGCTAAATCTAAAATATTTTGAGTGCCATCAACATTGAGGCGATAGCATAGACCGGTTTTGTCCCCTTTTTGCTCCCAGGCTGCATTAGTGTCAGTAAAAGCAGCTAGGTGTAGTACCGCAACGGCATCTTTGTGTTTTTCAAACGCAGTAGCGAGGTTTTCTTTGTCTAAAACATTAACACCGCTATCAAGGGAAAAATCAATAAATTCATATTTATCTTTTAAAAGCTCGACAATACGAGAACCAACTAAACCAGAAAGACCAGTACCGATAATTTTTTGTTTCATAAAAAACCCTTTCCCTCGACGAGCTCGGGATTTCCCTTAAAAAGGGCAATTAATAAATTTTTTACCAATTAAGTTTTAATAAATCTTCTTTGGCTTGAGAAAGAGTGGGCCAAAGTTTGTCTTTGTCAGACAAGATTAATTCTATATCTAATTTTGGCCAATCAATACCTATGGCCGGATCATTATATAAAACTCCACCTTCAGATTCTTTACTATAAAAATTACTACATTTGTATTGAAAATCAGCGATATCACTCAAAACTAAAAAACCATGAGCAAAGCCCTTGGGAATAAAAAACATGGTTTTATTTTCTTCA